>CAMBSB010000001.1 GCA_945870155.1 Paludibacter jiangxiensis
CCTTTAGACAAACAAAAAGAGCTGATACATGGCTATCACGCTGCGGTTTCGTACACCGATGCGCAAGTTGGGATTTTGCTTAATACACTGGATTCGTTGGGATTAACTGAAAATACAATTATTGTACTTTGGGGCGATCATGGCTGGCATTTAGGCGATCATAATCTGTGGTGTAAACATACAAACTTTGAACAAGCTACGCGTGCACCACTCATTATTTCTGCACCTGGAATTAAATCATCTAAAACAAGCTCGCCTACCGAATTTGTGGACGTTTTTCCTACACTTTGCGATTTGGCTGGCGTATCCATTCCAACTAATTTGGATGGAAAAAGTTTAGTTCCCATAATGAAAAATCCAACTGCCAAGGTAAAGCAATTTGCTGTTAGTCAGTATCCAAGATCAACGAATGCAGTAGAAAAAGCAAGATTGGGATACGCCGATGGGCATTTTATGGGCTATTCCATTCGCAACGAACGTTACCGATTTACTATGTGGCTGAAAGATGATTTTCGTTCAGACAAAGCGTATAATAAAGATTTGGTTATAGCAACTGAATTGTATGATTATCAGAAAGATCCATTGGAAAAGATAAATGTGGTAAATGAAAAATCGTACAAAAAAGTAGCTGCTGAAATGAATCAACAAATGATTGAATTTTTCAGAACACAAAATGCGCCTGTTGCTGACAAATTATTTCAGGATTTGAAAGCAAATACGATAAAAATGGCTGAAGAACAATTAAAAATAAGACCTCAAACTGTAACTTCGGCTTCGTGTGTTCGCAGTGCTGGTGGTAAACACGATTATTATTCCGAAGGTACTTATTGGTGGCCAAACCCGAAAGATCCTAATGGTAAATACATTCAAAAAGATGGTCAGCGAAACCCTGATAACTTCGATGCACATAACGAAATGCTTAAAAAACTGAGTTGGATTGTTGGTACCCAAACATCGGCTTACTTGCTTACGGGCAATAAAAAGTACGTTGAAACAGCATCCAGACACTTAAAAGCGTGGTTTGCTGACACTACAACGCTAATGAATCCACATTTACTTTATTCACAAGCAATTAAAGGAATTTGTACCGGGCGCGGAATTGGCATAATTGATGCTACTCCACTCATTGAAGTAGCGCTTTCGGTAAAACAATTGGAACATTCGCCTTATTTTTCGGCGAAACTAAATGCTGAGGTTAAAGAATGGTTTGCACAGTTTCTGAATTGGCTGAACACGCATCCTTACGGCATTGCCGAGAAAAATTGGAAAAATAATCATGGCACGTGGTGGCACACACAAGCGGCGGCTTATGCATTGCTTACAAATAATCAAACCATGCTCGACAGCATTCGCATACGATATAAAACCATTTTATTACCAAAGCAAATGGCTTTGGATGGAAGTTATCCGGAAGAATTAGCGCGTACCAAACCGTATTCGTATATGCAGTTCAATTTGGATGGTATGTCAACTTTGGTTGCTCTTATTTCGGATAAAAATAATGATTTATGGAATTATAAAACAGCCGATGGACGATCTATAGGCAAAGCGGTTGAATTTATGTATCCTTACATTGAAGATAAAAATAAATGGACTTACAAACAGGATATCAGTGAATGGGATGAGCAACCGCGTTCTTCTGCATTTCTGTTTTTAGCAGCACATGCTTATAACAATTTATCATATCTTGAAATGTGGAAATCGTTGGTTAATAAAAAGTTAGGAAACGAGAGTTTACGGAATTTACCAATCAAAAATCCATTGTTGTGGATGAATTTATAAAACAAAATATCAAAAATTAAAAATAATATCATGAATAAACTAATTCAAAATCAGGGACTTAATTTAGTGCTAATGGGCTTAGCCACTGTACCCGCATTCTCGCAGTCAAAAGATGTAAAAAGACCGAATATCTTGTTTGTTGCCGTTGACGATTTAAAACCTTTAATTGCTGCTTATGGCGATAAAATTGCAGTTACTCCCGGTATGGACCGCTTGGCTAAAGAAGGGTTTGCTTTTCAGAATTGCTACGTGCAGCAAGCCATTAGTGGTGCTACACGTGCCAGTATTATGACTGGTATGCGCCCCGACAAAACAAGAGTGTGGGACTTGGTAACCGATTTTCGACAGGTAAACCCCAATGCTGTGAGTATTTCGGAGCATTTTATTAAAAATGGATATGAATCGGCTGCTACAGGCAAAATTTTTCACATGGGTAGTGCAGGGCCAGGACACGATGCTCCATCTTGGACGATGCCGTATGTGAATGTAAAAGTTGCTACGTATGCAAATTCTACACCCGATAAAGGCAAAAAAGGACCAGCATTGGAATGTGCGGATGTGCCTGACAACACTTATCAGGATGGATTAGCAGCCGAAGAAGGTATCAAGTTGATGAATCAGCTAAAAGAAAAAGGCAAACCGTTTTTTTTAGCTGTAGGATTTATTAAACCGCATTTACCCTTTGTTGCACCCAAAAAATACTGGGATTTATATAATCGTGATCAATTTCAAATTGCTCCTTACCAGAAAAAAGCTGTAGGAAGTCCGGAAATGGCTTACCATGTTTCGGGCGAATTGAAAAGTTACACCGATATTCCACAATTTGATAGTTATTCTGAAAAAGAATTGGAATATTTACCGGTTGATAAACAAAAAGAATTGATTCATGGTTATTATGCAGCAACTTCGTACATGGATGCACAATTGCAAAAAGTATTGAACGAACTGGATCGTTTAGGGCTTGCCGAAAACACCATTGTGGTACTTTGGGGCGATCATGGCTGGCATTTGGGCGATCATGGATTGTGGAACAAACATACTGATTTTGAGAATGCTACACATGCATGTATGTTGATGCGCGGAACAAAAGGTATGTTGCAAAATGCCAAACCAACAACACAATGCGAATTTGTGGATATTTTCCCAACTTTATGCGATTTAACGGGAGTTCCTACACCAAAATACTTAGACGGTGTTAGTTTGGTTCCGGCCATGAAAAATCCAACTGTTCAACTGAGAGAATATGCTATGAGTCAATATCCCCGCAGCAAATCCATGGGTTATTCCATTCGTACCAAACAATTCCGCTACACTGTTTGGATTGGTGATTATTATTCAGCCGAAAAACCTTTTAGCGCAGCTAAAATTGAAGCAGTGGAAATGTACGATTACGTGAAAGATCCACTTGAAACCAAAAGTGTCATTGGTGATAAAGCCTACGCTAAGGACGAAGCTATGATGAAAGATATGTTCGAAGATGCCATGGAACGTGAACACAAACAATATGTAAATTATTCAAAATTAGCCAACTGGCAAACTCCAATTAGCACTGATTCGAACAAAAAAGGACGGAAAATGGGTTCAATTGAATAGAGCAAAGAACAAAGACAAAAGAACAAAGACAAAAGAACAAAGACAAAATAACAAAGACAAGACATTTAATGAAAATACTGGTGTTTATATTGGCTATTACCAACTTTGGGTTGAGCGCTTATTCTCAGGAAATTATTTCTGCTGAGAATAAGAAACCGTATGTTTGCACTGTCAAAAATGAAAAAGTCATTTATAACGAGCGTTTTAATTCTGATTTGTCGAATTGGAAAGTCGAATTTGAAAAACCCGATTCTTCTTCGATTCAATTAATTGATGGAAAGCTCGATGTAAGTGCTTCACGTGGTGCTAGCGTTTGGTTTAAGCCCAAACTGAAAGGGAATATTATGATATTATATGATGTTACTGTTTTGGATAAAGGTGGAAAAAACGACCGTGTTTCGGATATGAATGCTTTTTGGATGGCAACAGATCCTGCTAATGAAAAAGAGATTATACGAGATGGGAAATTCTCGTCGTACGATAATCTCAATCTGTATTATGCAGGTGTAGGAGGGCACTACAATAAATTTACCCGATTCAGAAAATACAACAGCGATGGTTTTAAGCCTGTTTTAAAGGAATATACCGATGCTGCACATTTATTGAAAGGAAATACCGAATATCAGGTTAAAATTATTGTTCACAATGGATTAATACGCTATTTTATCGACGATGAATTGTATTGGGAATTGAAAGACGAGAAGCCTTACACTGAAGGTTTTTTTGGATTCAGAACCACTATGAGTCATCAACAGTTTGATAATTTTATGGTGTTTGAAATAGAGTAGAAAAACAACTTTAAACCTGCCCCTAACCCCTAAAGGGGAATTATGCAAGTTTATTATCGTATTTTTATTTGAAAAAAAAGACATTAAAACAAAATGAACAAATCAATTCTAACTTAATTCCCCTTTAGGGGTTAGGGGCTTATTTTATGAATAAATTAATTACAATCATTGTTTTTATATTGTTGGTTTGTCAAATTTCAGCCACTACTCAAACTGATTCGATAGCACTTGAAAATGCTTTTGTAAAAGTTATGCGAAAGTCAACTGTTGGATTTTCGACCAACGATACCTTGTTTGGCACACGAGTAATTGTTGCTTTGACAGATACAAAAATCAAAAGCAAAAAGACAAACAAAATACTTAAACGTGGCGAAGTCGCTGTTTTTCAAAAAAACGAGAAATATAAAATCACAACCGGCGATTTTTTTGAGGTGGTATTCAAGTTAAACCATCCGGCGCCTAAAGGACCTACTGAATGGTTAGAGCCTCAAAAAAACACTTTTGTTTATGAAGATAATGAATTTCGTATTTTTGAAGAAAGACTTGAGGGTGGCGATACCCGTGAATTGCACAGCCATGCACAACGAGTAGTTGTTCGGCTCAATGAAGTGCAGTTGACTGATCCACGTTTTAAGCCAAATGGTTCGCCTGGCGGAGGAATTCAGGTTCCAAATACAGTACGATTTGCCGAGCCTATGGTTCATGTAGTTAAAAATTTAAGTAAAATACCCTTGTTTAATATTATCATCGAATTAAAATACAAATAAAATGAAACGAATTGATTTTCTGAAGACTACAGGCTTAATTGCAGTAGGAGCTATTGGTGTAAATGCCGCATTACAAGCCAAAGAGCAAGCTAAAAAACCAAACATAATATTTATTTTGGCCGACGACCTAGGTTATGCCGAAATAGGATGTAATGGCGCCGACAAATATAAAACACCGAATATTGATAAGCTGGCAAGTGATGGGATGCGCTTCACCAATGCTTATACAGCACCTTTGAGTGGCCCTTCTCGTTCGATGATTCTTACCGGACGCCACTTGTTTCGAACAGGAGCAACCAATCAGGATGCCTGTGTAGAAGTGAAACCAACAGCAGAATCGTTGATCCCAACTTATTTGAAAAAAGCTGGTTATGTTTCTACCATGATAGGTAAACAAGGTCAGATGCAACTCGAACCTTCGGATTGGGGCTATGATGATTACCTGCGTTTTAATGGAAGTGGTATTTATTGGAACACACAGGAAAAAGGAAAAAGCTATATGCTGAATGGAGTTAAAACTCCCTTAAAGGACAAAGAATACATGCCGGATGTAATGCACAAAAGAATGGTGGAATTCATGACCCAGAATAAGAACAAACCGTTTTTTGCCTATTATTCATTGTCGCATGTGCATGGCGAAATTTTACCAACTCCTGATAGCAAAGCGGATAGTAAGAATATATACGACGATAATATTCGCTACATGGATAAATTGGTGGGGCAATTGCGTGAAGAGTTGGTTCGCCTTAAACTGGATAAAAATACGATTTTGGTGTTTTTTGGCGATAACGGAACAGCAAAACCTAATGCCGATGCTGCTACTATTGGCGGTCGGCGGTTAATTGGTCAAAAAGGTTCGATGCAGGAAGGTGGTGCTTTGGTACCTATGCTGGTGTATTGGCCCAATGTTACTCCCAAAGGCAAAGTTTCAAATGATTTAATTAGTGCCGTTGATTTTCTGCCAACTTTTGCCGAAATTGCAGGAGTGCAACTTCCAACTGATAAAGTATTTGACGGACAGAGTTTTAATGCACAACTTCATGGACAAAAAGGAAATCCACGTTCGTCAATCTATATACAATTGGCTCGAAATTGGTATGCTCGGAATTCGGAGTTTAAATTAAATCAGAAAGGCGAATTGTATGATATGAGCAAAGCTCCTTTCGAAGAAATTTTGGTTCCTGCCGATTCGCAAGATCCAAAAGCAGTTGCTGCCCGTAAAAGTTTACAGGCCGAACTCGACCGACTAAATCCTCAAGGTGGAATTATTGATACCGGCGACGAAAGCGGAAGACATGCCAGCAATGTAAACAAAGCAAAAAAGGCTAAGAAAGATGACGAATAACATTTGTAAATAATATGAGATACCTATTGGCATTATTTTTTATAGCAAGTTGCTTAATACATATTAGTGGTCAAACAAGCACATTGATATCGATTGATGCCAATGGAAAACTCACATACACTGCCGATGAAAAAGGAAACGTGATACCCGATTTTAGTGGTGTTGGTTATCAAAATTCGGAGAAACCAATTCCTTTTGTCTCAGTAGTGAAAACTGTAAATGCTGTAGCTGGCGATAATGTGGCAAACGTACAAAATGCAATAAATGAAGTAGCTGCAATGCCATTAATAAATGGTATTAGAGGTGCAATACTTTTTAAAGCAGGCACTTACGCTATGAACAAAGCTATCAATGTAACTGCAAGTGGTATTGTGCTTCGCGGCGAAGGTCTTGCTACAAATTTTAGAGCCACAGGAACTGTTCAATACGATTTGATTAATATTAATGGCAACTCTGGTAAAACTGAAATAAGCGCAAGTCAGAAAAAAATAACGGATATTTTTGTTCCAATTGGCACAAAAACGATAACTGTAGAAAATGGTCATTCATTCACAGTTGGCGATTGGGTACATGTGCGCCGCGAGCCGAATGATGCATGGATTGTTTTATTGGGCATGGATAAACTTACCGATTTAGATCCATTGGCAACTAACTGGACTGCTTCGAGTTATAAAATTAGTTACGAACGTAAAATTCTGAAAGTTCAGGGGAATGTACTTACGCTGGATGCTCCTATCATGGACGTGATTGACCCTGTATATGCCAATGGATATGTAGTAAAATTCTCTTCGGCACGAATTCAAAACTGTGCCGTCGAAAATATGCAGATTACATCCACATACACCTCATCGACCGATGAAAATCATGGTTGGAAAGCTATTTCGATAAATAATGCCGAAAATTGCTGGGTAAAAAAGGTAACTGCTTATAGTTTTGGTTATTCGTGTGTTTTTATCGATAGCGAAGCTGCATTTGTAACGGTTGATAGTTGTGCGCATTACGACCCAATTTCAGTGATTGATGGTGGTCGCAGATATTGCTTTAATGTAAATGGCGAACGATGTTTGGTACAAAACTGCAATACACGACGTGGTCGACACGATTATGTGGATGGTAGTCGCACGCCGGGTCCAAACGTTTTTTACAATTGTGCGGCATCGCTTCAAAACGCCGATTTAGGGCCGCATCATCGTTGGTCGACAGGTATTTTGCTCGATAATATAATTGGAAACGGTCAGTTACGTGTACAGGATAGAGCCGATTCCGGTTCGGGACATGGTTGGTCGGGCTCGCAAATTATGTTTTGGAATTGCACAGCCGGCGATATTGTTATTCAGGATCCACCATCCTATCATCGCAATTGGGCAATAGGTTGCATAGGACCCATTACCAATGTGGGGCAATGGACTACACATCCACTCGGAATTGTTGAATCGAAAGGAGTTAAAATTACTGCTATTCCAAGTTTGTTTAAAGCACAACTGGCGGAACGATTGAAAGGATTATCAACATCTTTAGTATCAACAAATACGAATGCTTTTGATTTAAAACTCTATCCAAATCCGGCAACCAATCAAGTATTGATTCATATTATTATGAAAAATGCATCCAACGTTCAACTGAAGCTTTGCGATGTCAATGGAAAATGTATCAAACAATTAACAGAAAACCAGCTGATTACAACAGGAAATTCAGAATTTAATTGCGATTTAACAGACGTAAAATCAGGCGTTTATTTCGTACAACTTTTGTCAGACAGTTTTAATACTTCATCAAAATTAATTATTCAATAATGCATAAATTTACCTGCAACATGTCTAAAAAGCTTTTTTATATTCTGACTTTTTTTGTCAGTTTTACTTTCATAGCTAATAATTCACATGCGGCAACCATCAATGTGAGTTCTTTAACCGCATTACAAACAGCAGTAAACAACTCAAATTCAGGAGATATTTTTAATCTGGCAAACGGACATTATACAAACTGCAATCTAACTGTTTCAAAATCAAATATTACTATTCAGGCTGCAACTGCCGGAGGGGTTTATCTCGATGGAACAAGTACAATTACAATTAATGGGAACAATGTTACTTTTGGAGGATTTCAGTTTACAGCCAATGTAACAGCCAACGGAACCAATACAATTGCAGTTAATGGCAATACTAATACAATTACACAACTGAATTTCAATGGTTATTCTGCCGACCATTTTCTTTACATTACAGGGCAATACAATGTAGTTTCATATTGTAATTTTCAGAATAAATTAGCTATAATGGCTGATAAAGCTGGTACAGGCGATATGGTTCAGATTATTCCCAATGCCACCAATCCGGGGTATAACGTGATTCGCTATTGTTCGTTCCAGCACTTACCGGGTATGGGTGGCGATTATGGCAATGAATGTATTCGAATTGGAAACAGTACATTATCAACATTTATATCCCGAACGATAGTAGAATATTGTTATTTCGAAGATACAGGTTTAGGTGATAGCGAAACTTTATCGGTTAAATCAAGAGAAAATATTCTGAGGTATAATACGATGTATAACAATCCCGATGCCATGTTCGTTTTCAGACGTGGAGATAATAATGTGGCTTATGGCAATTTTTTTATTAACTCAGGAGGAATAAGGGTCAAAGAAGCGAATAACATCTTTTGTTATAATAATTATTTTGAGAAATCAGGTGTAGGAGGCACAATGAATGCTGTAAGTTATATTTACGACACATCGAATTCCACTTATGTACTCGATAAAATCAATTTTCTTCATAATACTTTTGTGGATTGTGGTATGATTGACTTTGGAGGCACAGGCGCAACCAATGGTAATTGGGCAAACAATATTTTTAAAAAAACAGGTACAATATTTCAAAATGCCAATGCCGGGACTACTTTTAAAGGCAATATTTATTCAGGAACACTTGGTATCACCATTCCAGCTGGCATGACAAATGCCGACCCGAAATTAACACTTAACACAGATGGTTATTATGGTTTGTCAGCCACAAGTCCGGCTATTGATGCTGCCAATGCTACATATCCAGCCATTTTAGATATTGCAAATACTGACGATGACCCAACTTTAATGTTCGATATTAAAGGATTACCACGCCCGGCAAGTGCTATATTGAAAGATGTAGGTTGTGAGGAATATAATGCTAGTGGAACAATTATAAATCGGCCATTAAAACTGGTAGATGTTGGACCTACGTATCTGAAACCATTAACAACTCTGATTAATCCAACAAGTAATGAGTTTGATTTCACCATTTTGACAAATCCAACCATCAGGAAATTAACTATAATTTATAATTTTTCATCCGAATCAATAGTTACTCTAGCTATTTTCAACCTTAATGGAATGTTGGTAAAATCTTTCAAAAATAATCCAGTTTATACATCGGAAATTCAAAATGGTAGTTTTGATATTACAGATTTAAAATCAGGGGTATATTTTGTTCAACTAAGAGCTGGCAATTTATCAAAAGTCAAAAAAATCATTGTATAATAATTGGTGGAAGGGGAAAGATGCACATGCCCTGTGTAGCCACGGTTTACTAACCATGCTGTACGGCTGTCTTTTTCTGCCCAGTTATCGGGGTTGCGCCTTGCACCCCAGGGGTCATAAGCATAACGCTCCACTACCGTTCCGTTTTCATCAGTAAGTGCTATCAACGAACCCTGATTGTCGGTATAGCCATAATATAGTGTCTCTACACCATTAAACTCTATCATTACTGCGCCACTGCTAAGATAATGGTATTTTTTATATTGCCAAGGGTGAGGATAAAAGCGGATTAAAAACCTGTCTGCCGCACTTGTCTTTGCTTGCCGCAGGCAGGGGAAAGTCCGTTTAATACAAAAGGTGGGATTAAAAGAAATCCCACCTGACGCATACTGAACTTTTAGTTCATTAATATGGAGTTAGATAAAAAATATCCGCCAATACAGAGATAGATATATCCGTTTGGACAGGAATACATCCAACGGGACGGGATACTTATACTTCAATGATATAAAGTTTGATATATCCTTTTGACAGTCAAATGCGAATTTACAAATTTAATATTTTCAATACGTTTCTATCAATCGGTAATTCAGAATCAATCACTATCAGAAAAAATCCTTTATCACTTTTGTAAACCAGGAATAAAACATTTTCTTTATAAGGTACGAATTCGTAATAGATATCATTTTTCTCCGCTTCATTGCTCAATGAAATTCTATTAAAGGAACCAATAAAGCCTTTATAATGCTTATCACTTATAAAATCACGTATTTTAGATTCTTGATCTGTGTTTACAATAATGGTTTTGTAATTGTAACCGTATGCAATAACACTTCTTGCATCTGATTCGGCATCAATCACTTCTCCTCGTTCTGGTTTTATGTCGCGTAAATCTTGCTTTAATCTGAATTTTATATTGCTGAGATGAATATTCTCAAATTTATCAAACTTCCAAATAAAAATACGGATATAAACTTCATTTAAAAGCAACAGTGGGTCTATACCTTGTTTTATATTGATATTTGGATAATAATGATATGTTTCTGAAGCATCATACATCCCACGTGCAGTTGCAATAAACAGAGTATCAATATGTTGAAATGACTCTTTTTTAAATAGGTATGTAAATTTTTCTTTACTATGCCAATCGGTGGTATGTCCAACGATAAAATAAAATAAAATGCGATACATTACATACAACAATAAGACAACAATTGATATTTTTATTATTTTCTTCATTATATTTTGGGATTAGTATGCTGGAATTGGGTATGTTTTAATTGGTGATAATATATTTAATGCCATTATTAACACACTTGGTGTCATTCTATCAATTTTTGAAGTATTTAAACCTATCGTAATGCCGAATGATGAGTTAACAGTATAATGAAATTTAATACGGGACGCAGTTGTTGGGATTTATTTGCAATCCCAACTCTTGTATTCTTAGCATTTGTAATGCGTTCTTATAAAAAATTTGTTTATCGGATTAAATTACGACAGCTAATTTTGATTATAAATAAATCCACCTACATGCAACGCTCATCTTTTGAACATCTAATCAATTACATATCCGGTTGGAAGGGAGACTTTGCCAAACATTCCACAACAATTATTTTAAGTTGAACTATTACGCAACAAAGTTAATAATTATTTTAAAATAACAAACATTTATGAAAAATAAATTACTCACTCTCTAAAACATCCGAATTCCTATCTTTGAGATAGGATGTACTCTCTAAAACATCCGATTTCCTATCTTTGAGATAGGATGTACCCTCTAAAACATGCGATTTCCTATCTTTGAGATAGAATGTACCCTCTAAAACATCCGATTTCCTATGTTTGAGATAGGATGTACCCTCTAAAACATCCGATTTCCTATCTTTGAGATAGGTTGCACCCTCTAAAACATCCGATTTCCTATCTTTGAGATAGGATGTACCCTCTAAAACATCCGATTTCCTATCTTTGAGATAGGATGTACCCTCTAAAACATGCGATTTAATTATAATGTACCCTCAAACTCCCCCTTTGGGGGTTGGGGGGTAGAGCTAATAAAAATTGAAAAACGCCACTCCCCCGAAAAGGAAATGGCGTTAGTTTATAACCTGTAATGCAGTCTGTCAGGTTTTATTTAGTTTCCGGTTTTTTAGATTTTACGGCAAATCTTTGTTGTAAATCATTGTAAACAGCTTCGGAACCGGGAACATTAACACGACTTGCACCTTTTACCGAATTGTAAAATACCAGTGCAGCATTATATGCTTCGCTGCCTGCCACCATGGTGGTATCTTCTATGGCACGTTGAAGCGTACTAACATGTTTTAAAATTGTATTTAAATCCTGTGATAAAGCATAATCCTTTTTAGCTTCTGCAATATCGAGATAAGCAGGTACTAAAGTTGGATTGCTTTCGGCATATTCCAGTGCTTTATTTACAAAAGCAATGGTTTTATCCCCCATTTTACTTAGTTCCAATCTGTCAGTTGGCGTCAGATTAAACAGTAAATAATTTGTCATTAATGCATTTAATGCATTCAATTTTGAAATAATATCGGCTAATACATCAGCCGGCATTGTAGTCGAAATTAAATTTTCTTGTGACATAGTCTTTCATTTTTTTGTAAAAAACATACTTTTTCCTATTCTTACAGACTGCTTACAGGTTATATTTAAACAGTTTAATATTAACGCTGCAAATGTAAATATATTTTGATAATAACATAATAATTTTGATAAAAGAATTATGCTAATTTAACATGTTGTCATTAAACTTGAAAACTAATTATGGCGTATTGTCTTTTTTGCTTAGTTAATACGAATTAGATAGTATCTTGATTATTATCATATAAATACTATTAAATAATTACGCATTTTACAATTCAAATACATTTATTACCCTGTCTTTATAATTGTAAAGCTTTTAATTGTGAATTTTATAATCCCGACTTCGGTTACGCATATTTAAAATTTATCTGTTTTTATAAGTAATTAAATCCTGTGAACTTACTATAAGATGAGTTGTTTATTAAATTGAATGTTCAAAAATCTATCAGATGTATTAAAAGTGAAAGTATTTGGACAATTTTCAATATTGACTACATGTAATTATTGCTATTTTTGTTTCTTGATACATAAAGAGTTTTTGCTATATTTAAATATTAATTCTTAAATCAATTTTAAAAATCAAATATCATGAAAAAAAACAACTCATTTCAGAAAGTTTCTAATCGAAACAAATCTTTCATCAGGCTTTTATTGCCTTTATTTGCACTGTTTCTTTCAGTAAACGGACTTGTTGCACAACAAATTATAGGCACTTTTCCCTATATGAATGGTGGATTTGAAGGACAAACCGCAGGTGCGCTAGGTACCACATTATCTGCTACTTTATGGACACGTCAAAATCAAACAGGTGCATCTACAACAATTGTTACCGCTTCACCTCGAACTGGTATTAACTATGCTTCTATTGTTAATGTGACTGCAGTTTCAAGGCCATTGCAAAGTCCACAATTACAGCCTTTTGATGCAGCTAAAGCCCCAATTGCAAGTACAGCTTATATGGTTCAGTTTTTTGCAAAAAACGCACTTGCAATTTCTGCTTTTCAAGTAGGGACAAATACAAATGGTACTTCAAGTACTAACTATTCTACAAATTCATATACTTTGCCAGCAAATGCAACATGGACAAAATATACCATTGCAACAACAACAAATAGTGCTGCGGTAACTTCTTCAGGAATTGCAATAGTTGGGCGATGTATAACTGGCACATTTGATATTGATGATGTGGTGATTTATCCAGGAACATCAGCAGATGGTGTTGTACCAGATGCTCCCACTTCTCCGACTATTCCTGCAGCAGCAGCAACTCAACAAACTGTTTCGTGGACGGCTCCTGATACAGGGGTTGATGGAGGCGGATACATGGTTGTTCGCAGTACAGCAGATCCTGCTACAACACCTAACCCCAATGGAATTTACGCTGTGGGCAATTTTGTGGCTGGTACCGAAAAAGTAGTTTATCTTGGGACTAATACTTCTTTTATTGATCTTGGTCTCACTCAAGAGACTCACTATTATTATCGTATTTACACAGTAGATAAAGCATTTAATTATTCATCACCTATCGCAATAGATGGTTCAACTACAGCACCAAGTTATGCTGCTGAGCCTACAACTCAGGCATCAGGAATAAGTTTTACCAATGTTACTTCTACAAGTATTGATATTAACTGGACCGTCGGTAACGGTACTAACAGCTTAGTTGTTGTGAAAGCTGGAAGTGAAGTAAATGCAGACCCTACCGATGGTAGTACATACACTCCTAATACTATTTATGGAAACGGAATGCAAATTGGCACAGGTAATTATGCAGTTTACAATGGTACTGGAAATTCTGTATCAATTACGGGACTTGGCAAAGCTATTACTTATTATGTGAAAGTTTATACCTTTAATGGTTCAGCTGGTTCTGAAAACTATTTACTTACATCTCCGGCATCGGGAAGCCAATTGGCAACTCCTGGTGAAATTATCTCAACAGGATTAAATTCTGCAAGTGTTTCCTATTCTACAGGTTCGGCTTGGGTTGGTGGCGTTGCACCAACTCGCTACGACAATGTAACAATTGTATCTGGCGATGTGTTTAATGTTGGATCAACACAAGCTTGTTTTAATCTCACTATTCAATCGGGTGGAAAAATAGCTGCTAGTACTTCACAAACATTTCAGATTTATGGTACATCTTTAGCATGTGATGGTACATTTGGAGATGCATCCAATACTGTTTCACAAATGACTGTTGAGTTTGGCGGAAATCTTGTAATTAGTGGTTCAGGTGGCATATATCCGTATAAATTTCGTCCGGTAACTGGCTTATCGAATATTGGTATAACTTTCAATTCAAATACAACGGTTACG
This sequence comes from Paludibacter jiangxiensis, assembly GCA_945870155.1. Lineage (GTDB taxonomy): Bacteria > Bacteroidota > Bacteroidia > Bacteroidales > Paludibacteraceae > Paludibacter > Paludibacter jiangxiensis_A. Next base: position 14,719 of record CAMBSB010000001.1, read on the forward strand.
TATGCCACAGTGAGTATGCAATCGGATAACACCGGAAATGACAATGTTACATTTAATATTCCAACAGGTAAAACATTAACTTTAGCTGGTAGTTTAAGTACTACATCCAGTTCGTCAGGTATTGGAAATGCTAACACAACAGTTAATGTAAATGGCACCCTGAATATTGGGAATACATTGAATACTACTACTGCGATTGGAAAATCGTATACAGTTAATGTTAATGGCGATATGACTATAAACAAACTGAACATATTACCGGCACATGCAGTTCAAGCACCTTCTATTAATGTTACTTCCCCTGGGTCAATTACTGTTACAGGAACAACTGATGCATCAAGTACAACAATAACAGGTGCACTTACTGGTACTGGTACATTTAATTTGAATGCTTTAGGAACAATAAACACATCAGCTGCGTTGGGTTTAGAACCAGTAGCCGGACCAATCAGAACTGCAACTCGCAACTTCAATACCGGTGCAAATTATGGATACGTTGGTACTTCAGCTCAGGTTCCTGGTAGCGATTTTCCGGCAACTGTAAACAATTTGACTTTAAATAATGCTGCAGGATTAAGTTTGGGTGCTGCAACTACCGTTAATGGCATTTTGACATTAACTGCCGGCGCCTTAAGTTTAGCTAATAACGATTTAACATTGGGTGCATTGGGTACAATATCAGGTGGCTCTGCTACTGCATATATTGCAACTACCGGAACTGGAAAACTCACTCAACCGGTTGCTGCTACAACTGCCAAATTATTTCCAATTGGAACTGTAAGTAGTTACGACCCAGTTACAGTAACTCCAACCGATGCTACCAATTTTTCAGCCAAAGTGTATACAAGCTTATCAGGCACAGCAGCTTCGGGTTATTTCTACAATGCAAAAGAATGGGATTTAACATCTTCAGCTCCATCATCAACATTGGTATCATTTACACCCTCTGTTGTTACTGCTACAGGGATTAATGCTGTAGTTGGACATTATGTTAGTGGTGATTATGTAAATATACCTGCTACTCTTACTGGAAGTTCTTATGCCGCTACAGTAACTTCATTTTCACCTTTTGTAACTGGTCAAACTGATTTGCCAACTGGATTGAGCAATGGAAAGGAGTCTCAATTGTTCTTTGATGGTCAAATTATTCATAATAATGCAAATATTGACTTACACTTGTATGATGCTACCGGTAAATTCATTTTATCAACAAAAAAATCAGTAAACATGGCATCAAAAGCAAATGGAATTTATATTATTAAGAGTGAATTAGGTACTCAGAAAATTTCAGTGATAAACTAAAATTTAAACGGTTAAAAAGTAGTATCTATTTAAAGACATAAAAGCGTATTGTGAGTTTCGCAATGCGCTTTTTGTTTTAAAAATAGGATACTTGTAATGAAAAAACTATATCATTGTATCAATTTTGAAAGCAATTGGATTATTTTTGGTATTTGTTTTAAAATAGAATACTTATTTTTGCTTATAAATAAATCAATTGGTATAGGCGCTTAGACCGCCCGAGTTAATATATTGATTATAAACGTATAGGTTCTTTTAAAACCATCTTTCTTATGAGTAAATCGAAGATTGTCTCCATATTTGAGCGCCTGTTGTACCTAAAGTGGTACTCATCAAGGTATCCTTGAAGTCTCTCTTTGCTGCAATGGTGATGAATTCCTCTAAGCCAACCTTTGAGATTCATAATATGAATATGTATGTCTTGAAAGCTCTTTCCATTCTCAGATTTAATTTGTTGGAGATTGGGATAATCCTTTTTCAAAGGGATATATCCTCTCCATTCGTCTGTTATGATTGTAGCTTCTTTGCCAATATAAGTTTCAAAGAAAGGTTTGAATGAATTAGCAGAAGCATTGTCGATACATTGAGCATAAGCGCGTCCAACTCCACCAGGAACAATTTCCAAGGCGACTATGACGAGTTTCTTATCACCTTTACTTCGACCTTGTTTGCCTTCTTCCTCTCCGCCGATATAGAATTCATCAATGTGAACTATTCCGCTGATAGGATGAAGTTTACTGCTTGCCATAGCTTGTTGGATTTTCCATTTGAACTCCCAGCAAGTCTTTTGACGTAATTCAAATTCTTGAGATAACTCCAAAGTTGACATTCCTTTCTTCTTTGTACTTATCTTAAATGCAATGTGAAAAGCCAATAGCAATGGAAACTTACATTTATCAAACATAGTTCCGGCAGTCGGACTTTCATCATATTTGCATTTCATACATCGTCTTGAAAAAGGTCTAACACCCTTATAGAATTTTGTATGACCACATTTTTTACATTGATATTCTTTATCCCATTTTAACTCTGATAAATAGCGATAACAATCTTCATCTGTTGAAAATGCTTTGTGAAACTTTATTGAATTCACACCTAAAAATTGATTTCGTTGATTCATGCTACAAAAGTAGCAATTATAAAAATAGTGGGCGGTCTAAGCGCCTATACCAAATAATTTATTTATATAAAAAGTGTTTTTATAGGGATAAAATAATATTAGCAAACAGGAAACTCTTCATCTTTATTCCCTCTTTAAGGGGTTATGGGGCCGGTCAGTTGTTATGATTTATATTTTTTCAACCAAAATGTTTGTATTCATTACGTCCAAAACTTGAACTTCTACATCTTGATCAAGAAAATCGCCATTTGTTTTTGCCTCAACAATATGTCCATTAATTTTTACTTTTCCCATAGGTGCCAAACGTGAACTTGTAATTCCTTTATCTCCAATTTTAATTGTAACTCCTTTTAAAGGGTCATTTTTGCCTACTATTTCAGTTTTAAGTGACATTTTTTCAAGAGCTTTCGATTTAACGAAAATCCATACCGCAATAATTAATAGTATTATTCCACTCATTAAAGTTATGTGCCCTGCTACATTGCTTATTTGTGAATAAGCATAGTAAATTGCACCTCCTAAAAATCCAAAACCAGCAATTCCTGCTAATGAAATTCCAGGTATTAAAAATAATTCTACCAATATAAATATTATTGCCAGTAATAATAAGATAACAACAATTATAATTTCCATATTCAATAATTTTGCTGTAAAAATACAAATTATTTTTGACTAAACTACCTTTTCTGTAAATATTTATTTTCTTCGTTAATATATATTATTTCCTTCTGATTTTTAGCGATTTCTAATTTTATAAGGTATTGCTCTTTCTCTAAAATTTTATCTGAAATTTGTTTTATCGATTCTGTATTTTCAATATTTCCATATTGATATCTTAAGTTTTGAAGTTCCTTTTGTTGAAGTTTTAAATTTGATGCGAATTCAGAATATTCAGCATACGATTTTAAAGCTTCTTTACTCTTAAACTCATTTGGTTTATTGTAAATAGTTGAATCATTGATAATTATTTTCGATTCATTTTTCAAAAATGCTGTAATTTTGTTATCTTCATTTGTGGGAACTATTGATTTGTCCAGTGTTTTTTTATATGATTTTAAGAGTGCTGTTTGTTTGAGATTAACAAAATCATCATTACTAACATAAGTTTTTGTTTCATTAAATACAAATTTGTATATAATTACTTTTGTTGAAGGTTGATTTCTATCGGTAGCAAACCAAGCCAAATTGTTTTGCTCATCAACTATCATCATATAGTCATTAGCAAACGAGTTAAAAGGGAAACCGATGTTTTCGGGTTGTAAATAATCCTGAGTTACGGATGAGTATTTTGTTACAAAAATATCATAGCCTCCCAATGAATTAACTCCATCCGATGCGAAATACATAGTTATGCCATCGAGTAATAAAAAGGGATAATTTTCATTGGCATCAGTATTTATTTTGCTGGATATAGATATAGGTAACGACCATTCATTTAATAGTTTGATAGAACTGAATATGTCTGTATTATTATGTATGGAATCAGAAAAAAACATTCTATCATTGCGTTGAGTTGTAAAGCTGATTTTGTCAACAACTTGCCGGTTATTCAACTTAAATCGTTTTTGTTCAATACTACCGAGTTCCTTTCCAATTTTGTAAAATTTCAAAAAATCAATTTTGTTAACTATAATACTATCAATTATTGTAATATCCTCAACTCGACGAATAAGCTTAGCTCCAAGTTCGGCATTTTTTAATTTCTTATTCAAACCTGTAATTTGTTTATCAAGGGAATCAAGATTTGAAATGTAAATCTTATAGGCTTGAGAAGCAAGTTCAAAATTATAATTATTGTAGTAAATTTCAGCTAAATAAAAATTTGATTGAGAAAATTTTGGTGCAGCAATTTCAAAATGCTTTATGGCCAATTCATCATTTTTAAGTTCATAACAGCAACGTGCGTATTTGTAATTTAACAAAAAATCATTCGGTTTTTTACGCAATAAGTTTTCGTAAATGGACTTAGCCTCTGAATATTTTTTGTTATTAAACAAACTTTCGGCTTGTGATGCAGTCTGTGCCGAAACCAAGGTGGTAAAAAAGAAAAAAACAATTAAAAATTTGCGTTTCATTTTCTGTAAATATATCTAATTCAAGTATTTTTTTTTCTGTTCAACATCCGTTTAATCAGGTTCTTAAAATTCTGACTAATAAACTCAATTCCCCAGTAAAATAAATTATTAGTCCATCGTTGAGGATGTGATGTGATCAAAACTTTATCGGGTAAAGTTGAGTTTTTTATTGATTTAATAATATCTGATGTGTTATGATAATTTTGTTTGAAATTTGTTTTAACTTTATCGCGTATGTTGAATTTATGTCCATCCCAACAACGACCGGTATCGGTTATATAAAAAACTTCATCAAAATTAATGTCAAAATACGGTTCTCCAACAATTCCAAAATCCCTGTAATTGTATGTTTTCCATAAATTGCGGTTGTCGTATTTGCTTAACGGACAACCATCCATAACAATAGTCAGTACGGGTGCAATTTTTCTGAAAGTCTCCAAATTGAACTGAAACTTATTGATTGCCAAGGTTAAATTGCCATTTGTGTCAACCAAATCGCGATAATGGTAACCAATTTCATGTCCCATTGATGCAATTTTTTTTATAATATCAGGTTTAAAAACATCGTCCGAAATTTTGAAATAAAAGCTGGATTTTATACCTAATTCAAATTCAATTTGTGAAATTGCTAAAGCGTTTTTCGGTTTTTTATCAATATCGTGTCTTAAAATAATAAATTTTCCATTGGGTTTATTCAAGCAAAACTCATTATAGGTATAAAATTTGAACCCGTTTTCTAATAAAACGGTGAGTAGCTTTTCGTATATTTTTAATGTAAAATCCATTTTTGTAAGCAATTTACAGTGTTCAGAGAATAAGTTTTATAAATTTAATCTGATTACTGTTTATGAATTGTAATCTTCCTTACTGTAAAGGCTGTTACAATTCGGGTGTTTTATTTGAATTTATATTGGTAATCAGGGTTATTATTCATAATTCTTGAGCTTTCAGGGAAGTTTTCGATAAACCAAACTAAAAATGAGGTAACATCAATTTTTTCGGAAAGCATTTTTTGTCGACGTTCTTGAAATTGAATTTTTATGTTGCTTTCTGATAAAAATAATTTGGTTAATTCAATCAGTTTTTCAGGTTGATTGGTTTTTACTCCAAAAGTAAGACTATATTTTGATTCTAACTCTTCTAAAACACTTATTTTTCCGGCAAAATCGCTAAATCGGATGGATGGAACGCCAAGCATAGCGGCTTCAACCGACATGCTTTGACTATCAGAAATTAACAATGAAGCATAAGACATCAAATGATGAATGTCATTTTGATTAATTTTTAATTGATATTGCTCTAAACTCTTGTCAAGGTTTGTTTCAGAACTAATATAAACTTTATAGGATTTTTCTTCTGCAATTTCAATAATACGCTTAACTAATTCTATATTTAATCCATTTATCCCAACATCATGATGTGCAGTAAGTTTAGCTAAGCGAATTATGCAATAATTTTCAGCTTCTATGTATTTTCTTACTGTCTGAATATCAGGGCTAAAGTGTTTGGGGTGTAAGTATGCAAGTTTCATATAACCCTCGTAAGCCACTTTCTTATGTTCCCATTTTCCTACCGAACATACTTTGGGAACCAAAATGGAAGATGTGAATGGATAAGTTAATTTTGCCAGTTTGCTAATCACCTCATAGTCATCTTCTAAGGTTGTAATTGCATGTTTGCCAAGAAGATAGGCGGCTTGAGCAACAGATGAATCTGTTCCAATTAAAATATCAATTTTATTTTTTCTTGCAATTCTCAATACTTTTAAAGTACGTTCAAAGGAAGCGTATATAATTGAAATTGAATTGTTTTTTCTTGACTTCTGCTGAATGTTAATGAAATTAAAACCATCTTGATGTACTAATTGTTCAAGAACATCTTTTGTTTTAATAAGCAAAATAACAGAATGTCCCTTCGATTTTAAAAGAGTTATTGTATTTTTAATGAAATGATATTGAGCAGGATGACCTAAATATACTAAAATATTCATGTTAATGAGAAATTTCTGTTATGTATAATTGAAACCCAAAGTTAGGTTTAAATTTTGTCTATTGTTTGAATAATTTAAGAGATATAATGAATTTTGAAAAATTATATATCAATGATTTGTTAATACATAAAAATCTACCATGTTCAACTAAATCACCACCAAATTTCGATTTAAAATCTCTTACTCCATAGGCTTGATCAGGCTTGCCGGCACCCATAAAGTCGAAGTTTTCAAACCCATTTTCGGATGCGTATTTTATAGCAGTAAAGGTAGCGTATACCGAAGGATAAATATTTTTTTTTCTTGTTTCAACTGTATCAATCCCACATACAAACCATTCATAAATTGTTTTATTATCTAACATTACACAAAAAATACCTCCAAGTACTGTATCTTCATTTTTTACTATGAAGAATTTTGCAAAATCTTGATTGGCAAGGATTTGAAAAAAACTAATTGGAAATAAAGGTGTTTTTATTTTTCTTTTATACAAATTTTTTAAGATAGCATAAAATGCAGTAATATCTTCTATATCTTGTGATTGTTTACAAATTACACCTGCCTTTTCGGTAAGTTTTATTTGTCTACGTTTTGAAGAGCTTAAATTATTTACTACTACATCAAAATTGCTTGTATTTAAGTGAAAATTTAAATGTAATTGATATTTAAAACCGGATTTTTCGAACTCGTTTTGAAAGATGGAATAGTCACTGAAGTTTCTAATTTCTAAATAATTTGCTTTTGACCGAAAATAAGATTTAAAGCTTATAAGTAAGTAATTCAATGCATTGCTAGAGATATTGCTGTCGAGTAATAATCCACCTGGAATGATAATTCTTTTGCTAAAAAATTTTTTCAAAGCACCTCCTTCGGCAATTAAATATCCACAAATTAATCCTACTAATTTATCATTTTCAGATACACCAAATAAAACCGGTTTTAAAAATGTGAGTTTACAATAAAAATCATAACATTCTTTTGTTTGAAAAAAACTCACAAATGTTGAGTTTTTAATCAAATTTTGCCATTGTTGACTTTCAATTTCAGCGTATTTTAAGATTTTAATCATTAGTAAATTAGCGTATTAAATCATTTGGAATTAATAATCAGCTATACGATTTTCAATCTAAGTTATTGACCAATTATATCTTTGCGGTACATGGACTGTGGGCGATGTAAAAATAATTTAGGGATGAACCATCTTGAAAGTTTATCAAATTTTTGTAATAAATGATCATAAGATGGATAATCTCTAAATGTTTTATTAGGTCTTGTTATTAAATCATCAAATTCAGATTTAGAAAGATCTAGTTTTTTACATATATAAGCAATTAAATCATCTATCTCATCTACATTATATGGCATTTTTGATAATTCAATTAGAGCTTCTTCGCGCGTTCTTTTTTTATTTAAAACTTTGGCCGAATAAGTTATAATTCTTTTGTCGATGCCAAATTTTACATATAGCCAATATGACATTGCAAATTTTGTGAAAATATTCTCGTGATGATGACCTCCATAATCTTCCCAATCATACTTTTCAGTCAACAATTTTTTTGCGCTTTGTTTATCATATTCTAAATAATAAAGTGGATAAACACTTTTAATTTGCTTCACAAATGCATAGTAAAGCAAATTTGAAATGGTATAATTAGGAAAAGTTTTTAATTGTACCGAACCAAATTGTTTGTGAATGGCTGAGAGTTGTTTGCCATCGCCATAAGTCCAATCTTTGGGTTGTGATCCTTCCGACCGGAAATCATTGCCTCTCATAAGATATTTTATATTTTCTTTTGAAGCTATTTTATATAAAATTGATTTTATAGCAAGGTCAGTAGGTAAGTCTATCCATGCTAAACCAGCCTTCATATAGCATTTTATCAAATCTTTAATTTCCTCATAATCTACAACATAAGTAATGAGATCAACATCCAGTGCTTGTGTTAGTTTTTTTATGTTTTGAACTGAGATATTGCTGTTCCAACCATTATCAAGATTTACCGCCAATGGACGTAAACCCCATTGTTTTGCTAAATGTAAAAGGTAACAACTGTCTGTACCTCCACTGATTCCTATCACACAATCGTATCTTTTACCTTTGCCACATTTTTTTATTTTTTCGACGGTTGACTCCCAAAAATCAATACCTTCTTTACCATAGGGATAAGCTTTGTTAAGATTTTCGAATAATACGGCATAATTCGACTTACCTGATGCATCAAATTGAATATCAGGTATTGATTCGTCATAAAGTCCAAAATTACAAACTCGTCCTTTCATTTTTTTGATTTTTTTAGTGCAAATATTGATAACGGTTAAATGTGTTTAATTACTTAAAATAAATGTCAGATAATTTTGTAATTATTATCTTATTCCTGTTTCTAAATTTTTATAAAGGTCTAAAATTTCTTCAGTTGACGGATAATTTACAAGAACACCATTTCTTGCACCGTGATATACAAACATACTCCCCGCAGCCAATCCATTTATTGGAATTTTGCTGTTTAAAATCTCTTTTAGCGAATTGATGTCAGCAGCTCCTCCTAATGCGATAACCGGAACTTTTACATTCTTTGCAATCATTTGCAATAATTTTAAATCATATCCAATCATGCGTCCATCTCTATCAACCGATTGAACAATTATTTCACCAATTCCAGCCTCTTCTATGCGTTTAGCCCAGTCTACTATATCGCCTTTTATTTTTTTTCGACCGCCTTTTTTTACAATATGATATTTACCAAACCAATTTTTCTTTATGTCCATACAGCAAACCAAACTGGAAGATCCAAATTGTGATGCGGCTTCTTTTACAAAATTTAAATCTTCAAAAACGATAGAGTTTAAAATAACTTTCTCAGTTCCCAGCGCTATTCTTTCAGCTATTTGTGCGCAGGTACGAATTCCTCCACCCACCGAAAATGGCATAAATGCTTCTTCGCCAATCTTTTTTACTAAGTTTATATCAATAACGCTATTTTTTTTTGTAGCGTCAATGTCTAATAACACTATTTCGTTTGCTTGCATAGAATTTAATATATGCAATGCATTGATTGGATCTCCTATATATTTTCGCTTACCAAAGGATATGGTCTTAACTAAAGCTCCATTTTGGAGTAATAAAACCGGTATTATTCTTGGGCGATACATTCTTAAATAATTTTAATATACGTAATTTTGACAGGGTGTTGTTTTTTTGAAATCTAAAATTAGTAATTTAGAAAATTTCTAAATATTTTTTCGCCTGCCATATAACTTTTTTCAGGGTGAAATTGTACACCCATAATGTGTTCTTTTTCAATTGTTGAAGCAAAAGGATAAGCATAATTTGTTAATGCAGCGATATTTTTCTTTACATTGCAATTTACATGATATGCATGTACAAAGTAAAAATAATCGTCTTCAGTTAAGCCACGCATTAATACTTCTTCTTTTTGAACATCTAAATTGTTAAATCCCACATGCGGAACTTTATAAAGATAAGGTTCAGATACTTCAAATCGATTTGTTTGAGCATCAAACCAGCCAAAACCATCAACATTACCTTCTGTACTATGTTTAGTCATCAATTGCATACCTAAACAGATACCTAATATAGGTTTTTTCTTAATTAAAACAAGTTCATTTAACTCGTCAGCTAAATGTAATTTTTTGAGCATTTCCATCCCGAACGAAAATTGTCCTACGCCCGGTAACACAAGTTTATCAGCCAATTTTAATTCATTTATATCGCTTGATATAGTTGTTTTGGTATTTAGTTTATCTAAACTACGTTTGATTGAATGTAAATTTCCACAGCCAAAATCAATGATAGTAATATTTTGGTTTTGCATGTTAAAAATGTGTTTTAATATTCAAGCAAAATTCTAAATTCTTATTTTTATTGCTTAATAGTTGTTGATTAACAATCAGTTGTCAATAAATTCTCTATACCATAATTCTAAATGTATCCATTTCCAAATATCACTTGATATGTTAATCTCCGAGTTTAAGTGCCTTTGATATAATTTTTTTGCTTTTTCAGCATTTATAATTCCTCTTCCGGCAAACGATTCAGAATGAATAATTTGCAATATTAATTCCTTAAATTCAGGAGTTCTAAACCATTTGTCCTGTGGCGTTTCATAACCAATTTTGTCTTGTCTAAGTCTGATTTGTTCAGGTAAAATTCCTTTAAACGATTCACGTAAAATACTTTTGGTATAACCATTTTTTATAATATCATCCGATTTGAGCGAAAGAGCATATTCAACCAAACGATAATCTAAAAATGGTGCTCGCGATTCAACCGAAAAAGCCATTGAATTTAAATCGGACCATTTCAGTAAATGTTCTAATTTAAATTCAAAATGATTTAAACAAGCTGTTTTTAAATTTTTTGAAGCATATAAATCATTCGTTATAGTCGATTTTTTATCTTTTAATACTTTTTCAATAAATTGGGCATCGATATAACCTTTCTCGTTTAATCTTATACTTGTCTTTAACTTTTTCGGCAATAGAAAATATACAAAAGTCTTAATGCCATAAATTGATTTATGTTCTTTGGTATAGTAATATAGTTCCTTGATAAGTTTTCCAAATCTAAACGACCGAAGTAAATCTTTAAAATAAAAACCAAAGAAATAATGATAACCACCCAATTCTTCGTCAGAACCTTGACCATCTAAAGTTACAATTGCATTTTTTTGGGCTAATTGCATTACGCAATATTGTGCATAAGAGCTTGTTGTAGGAATTGGTTCGGTATGTACTTTAATAAACCTTTTTAAATTCTCAAGTAAGGACTCACTTGTTGGAGTCACAAAATGCATGTTTTGCAGTTTGTCTTTAAAAATATTGATGTATTTCGATTCATCGGCTACTTCTCCGGGCGAATAAACTGCCGAAAATGTATGTAAATCTTTTTTGTTAAATACTTGAGTGATAATTGATGTTATTGTTCCGGAATCAAGACCTCCACTTAAACAAACTCCAATAGGAACATCGCTTCTTAATCTTATTTTTACTGCATCAATCAATAAATCTTTGTAAGTATTCTTGCTGTTTTTCAGGTCTGTAAGTTTTTCACTTAATTTGTACCAACATTTAATGTTGACAATGCCATTTATAATTGTCATACAATGACCATGTTGCATCTTTTTTACACCTTCAAAAAAAGTATCTTCGGTCTGATCTGTTCTGTTAAAAGCCAAATAATCGAAGAGAACCTGATTGTTAACCGAGTTCTTTTTCTCATAAACAGCCAAAATTGGTGGAATTTCTGAAGCAAAAACCAATTGATTATTATCTTGATAGTAGTAAAATGGTTTCTCTCCGAATCTATCTCGGGCTGCAAAAACATTTCCGGTTTCTTTATCATAAATAGCAAAAGCAAACATCCCATTGAAATAATCTAAACAAGATTCACCATAATAAATATACATTTTCAGCAAAACTTCGGAGTCTGAACTACTTGTAAATGCAATGCCTTTTGATATTAAATCATCTCTTAACTCAATATAATTGAAGATTTCTCCATTAAATACCATGGTATATCTACCCGATGCATCATGCATAGGTTGATGTCCGGCAATACTTAAATCTAATATGCTTAATCGAACAAATCCCAACGCAGTTGAATTGTGCGAAAAGATACCTTCATCGTTTGGTCCGCGATGCTTCTGCTTTAACATCATAGTTTTTATTTTACTATGGTCAACAGCTTGATTATCAAATCGAATTATACCGCAAATGCCACACATTTAGTTTTTTGTTTTAATATTTTTATATATGTCAATCAATTGGGACGCAATATTCTTATTATCTATTAATAAGTATTTTTCTTTTGGAAAATCAACTTGTTCAAATTTTTCGAGTTGCTTCAAAGCTTTAATTACAGATTCAGGACTGTAATCTATAATCACACAACCATCAATTCCTTCAATTTGTTCAGCCACATCTCCTACATTTGTGCTAATCATTGGACGTTTGCATGCCATTAACTCTTTGATAAACATGGGTGAACCTTCGCGTAAAGAAGTTAAAAGTCCCACATCGCAAGCATTCATCATTAATCTTACCTCATCTCTGTTAAATCCGTCTAATTCAATAAGTTCGTAGTTGTCAAGCTTTTGTATTGCCTCTATAGCAAGCTGTGCGTTTTTTTCAAATCGAGAAAATGAACTCGAAAACAAAACATATTTTTTGTTAGTCGACCAAGCTAATTCTTGTCTGGCCAACTGTTTATCCATAGGATAAAACATTTTAAAATCAATGCCACAAGGTAAAATCGCATGTTTTTTTGCAATATATTTTACTTTCTCGCTTTGATTTAAAGATACAAAGATATTAAATTTTGAAAATAATAAAGGAAAAACCGACAATAATCTCAAATTTAAAGTATTGATATCACATCCATGATAAGTTGTAACAACAGGAATCTTACGCTGTAAATTTGCTAATAAGCCCGACAAGCCAAAATGTGCGTGTAATAGGTCGGGTTGATATTCCTTAATTTTTTGAAGTAACATCTTCCTGCTTTTTAAATAACCTTTCCAACCTTTGCCTTCAATACCAAAATATTCAACATTTATTCCGGCATCTTCTAATGCCTCACCTTGTTCTTGTACAAAAGTGGCAATCTGACCTGAATTGCTGCTACAAACTATCAAAAGTTTCATAAGTTCGTATTTTATTTTTTAGCATAAAAGTAATTAATATGATAATTCTCATATTGACACTTAATTGAAAATGCATTTGATGTTGATTCTGTTTTTATATATTAGATATTAATATATTGTTAATCAGTTCTGTTTTAAATATTTAGTTTATAAGTTAAACCAAAATGTACTATAACATATTTGCAATAAAATTACAATTTATCTAATTTGGACGACAAGATACAAATAATTTTGATAATTTAAAACAGTTTGATGTAATTTTAATAAATATCAACATTGCACTTAAAACCGGAAAAGCTTATATATTGGTTTATTAAATCCCAATATATAAGCTCTTCTAAAATGAAAAAACAAATTACACTATCAATATTTTATTAATTTTATAGTTAAAATCTGCGTTCAAATCCGCCTCCACCTCCTTCAATATGGCGTGGATGGTCACCTCCATCTGGTCGTCCCATACCTTCAGGTCTTACAAAACCATCTGGTCGACCATCAGAACTCTTTTTGCCTCCAAATTTATTGATTTTGTAAGTAAAGCTCAAAATAAAATATGCAGGTAAAGTATTATAATTGCTATATTGTATATAATTATCGCCCACGGTTTGTCGAATATTTAATCTTTGTCGAAGTATGTCATTGGCTCTGAATGATAAAGTACCCTTATTTTTAAAGATATTTTTGTCAACTGATGCATTCCACATAATTTCACTTTGATCCATGTTGGTATAACCTGCTCTGTCAGAATATGCTATGTCAGAACTTATTGAAAAATTATAGGGTAATCTGATTACCACATTTCCTCTTCCTGTCCAATTCCATATTTCAGTTTCAATGTTTTTCAAATTATTTAGTGAATTTGAATAGCCAATTCTACCTCTAATTCCCAATTCAATAACATCGTGTGTAAATGTCAATGATATCTCTTCAGAACCACTATATGTGCGGGTTTTACTTAAATCGCCCAAAGCTAAGTTCTCAATATTTATGTCGGCAATATTTACATTTCTTTTAATGTTACTATATTGAGTTCTGTATCCAAATGATGTTCCGGTATTGAAGTGTAATCTCTTTTGAATAAGTGGGGTGTTGTACATAACATTCCAATTTAACGAAATTGGGATATTAGATGAGTTAATTGTTTGATTATAAGACTTTAGTGTGTTGTCATAAATTTTATTTGAGACTAAGGCATCTTTTACTCCTTCAGCCACAAAATAAGTGTTAAATGAAGAGAAACTTTTATCGTTGAAAGAGCTGTACATTAAACGTAGATAGTGCGAAAATGCCGGGTTCAATAAGGGATTCCCAACTGTTTCTGATGTCAGGTCATTGTTGTTTTTTACAGGTTGCATTTGATTAATCGACGGTTGTTGAGTTCGTCCACGATAATCTATACGCGTAAATTTCTTTTTACCAAAATTGTATTGGAATCGCCCGGTTGGTGCAAAGTTAAACACCCCATAAGTGGTATCTTTTGTAAATCCATCTCCATAAGTGCGAATGTTATTAGTTTGCGATGGTTCACCATTAATACCTAACATTAAATTATAATCTTTTTCGGTATATCGATAATTTAACTCAATAGTTTCACGATAAAATTTATTTTCAAAATTATTGCTGTATTCTTCATTGAATACAGTATAATCACCATTTGTGTCCTTACTATACTGTAGTTTGTTTGATGTAGTGTTAGTGTTTCTTAATGACATAGCAACTTCAAGCATATTCTTTATGTTCCAAAGAGGTTCAACATAGGATAATCTTAAAGTATTGCTTATTTTATTTGATTGATTATTAGTTTTTTGATCAATATTTATGATTTTAAGTTGTGTGTTTTTATTTGATATATTCGTGCTTTCATTATCACTTTGTGATAACTGAGTTTCAAAACTTGTAGTAAGCGATCGACCTTTTTTTGAATTAAATTTTCGACTGTATATTACATTGATGCCCCCTGATAAAGAAGTGTTTAAGCCACTGTTACTAGAGTTACCCCAGCTTGTGCTATCTTCGCCTGTAAGTAATGAATATTTACGAAGATTATATGAATCAGTAATATTATAGTTAAGATTAGGTTGGATAATAAGAGTTCTCAAACTGTCAATTTTCCATTCGGCTTCAAGACGCACATTTGCTTCATATTTATCATCTCCGGATGTGTTTTTTGATAAGTCAGTATAGTTAATTTCTGATAAATAGCTTAGTTTATTGCTTTCGGTATCACTAAAATTATTAGAGTGGTTAACGGTCAGGTCGCCGCCAATTTTAAATTTCGGATTTACTATCGTGTTATTATTTAAGCCAATATTCTCGGAAGCAGTGATTCCACCATTGGCACCACCTCCCCACGAACCTCTACTTCTACTACTTCTGGCTGTGTTGAGATTATTTGCACCGGCATTGATTGAAGTTTGTGCATCGCCATTCATAATATTCAGCGATAAACTTCCATCGTATCTAAAATCTTTGTTTATATCTACTCCTGCACCTGCTCCTGCATTACCATAAAGCCCTTTACGTCTGTTCGATTTTGTTGTTAAGTTGATTATGCGTTCGGTATCACCATCTTCAAAGCCTGTAAGTAATGCCATATCAGATTTTTGCTCAAGTACCTGAATTTTTTCTATCATATCGGCAGGTAAATTCTTTGTAGCTTGTTCTATGTCACCATTGAAGAATTTTTTTCCGTCCAAGCGAATTTTTTTTATTTCCTCACCATTGATAGTAATTTTACCTTCAGAACTTATTTCAAGTCCGGGTAATTTTTTCAATAAGTCTTCAACTGGTGCATTCTCCTGTGTTTTAAAAGCTGTTGCATTATATTCTATTGTATCACCTTTTACAACTAATTGGGCAGCAGTACCTTTTACTTCAACTTCGCCTAATAATTTGGCATTCTCAACAAGTTGAAAACTTTTTAATATTAAATCTTTTTTTGCAACTGTAATGTTTTTGAATTGCGAAGTATAACCAATTACACTTATGGCAAGTATATAATTACCAGATTTTATTTTCGTTAACATAAATCCACCTTTTTCATTGGTAACAACTCCTTGTACCATTGTTGAATCAGTTTGTTTAAGCAAACGTACTGTAGCCATTTCAAGAGGCATTCCATTTTTTGAATCGAACACTGTAGATTGAATACTTTGTTGGCTAAACATTGTTAGCGTAAGAAAAAGGAAACTAAATATCAATTTAATTGACTTCATGGTTAAAATATTTTCTATATTTTTTATGTAATAACTCAAATCTTTTTGAAGTTATAAGTAAAGATTCATTTGACAATTTAAAAATGAAAAGGTTTAATTGAGAAAATTAATAATAGGAAAATTAAAAACATGTACAATCCTGCTTTAGATATATATATTTGGGAATTAAAGGAATGTAGAAAAATAATTTATATAAAAATTTTTTAAAAACATAAGAAAATACCAAAAAAATCCGCTTAACTTTTGCTAAGCGGATTTTTAAAATTCAAGAAAAATTATAATTTATATTTCCCATGCCAATGCACTTGCACCAAGTACCGCAGCATCTGCTTCTTTTAATTCGCTGAAAAACAATTTAATTTTACCTTTCCACAAGGGTAGTAAGTTTGCTTCCATGTGTTCGCGTATAGGATTCATTATCAAATCACCAGCTTTAGACAAACCACCGAAAATGGCAATAGCTTCAGGAGCACTGAAAGCTACGAAATCGGCCAAACTTTGTCCAAGAATTTTACCAGTAAATTCAAAAATTTCTTTTGCAATTTCATCACCTTCCATAGCAGCATCAAATACATCTTTGGATGTGATGTTTTCCATCGGGATATTACGCAATTGACTGTTTTTGGTAGTTGAACCAAGAATTTCGCGAGCTGAACGAGCTACACCTGTAGCAGAGCAATAAGTTTCCAAACAGCCATGTTTTCCACATCCACACAAGCGTCCGTTTTCGCGTATGGCTGTTGTGTGCCCAAGTTCTCCGGCAAAACCATCATGTCCATAAACTACTTTTCCATCAATGATGATACCACTTCCAACTCCGGTGCCAAGTGTTATCATAATAAAGTTTTTCATGCCACGTGCTCCTCCATAGGTCATTTCGCCAACAGCTGCTGCGTTAGCATCGTTGGTGAGTGCCGTAGGAATGCCGAATTTTTCTGTCATCAAGTTTGCAAAAGGTATAACGCCTTTCCAAGGCAAGTTGGGTGCAAATTCAATATTGCCTGTATAATAATTTCCATTTGGAGCACCAACGCCAATTCCTTTTATTTTATCGCTACCACCTGCGGCATCAATGAGTTTAATCATTTCGTCGTACAAATCCTGAATATACAGGTTTACGTCACTGTGTGTGCCGGTTTTAATTGCACTTTTTGAGATTACTGTTCCACGGCTGTCCACAATACCAAAAACGGTATTTGTGCCACCCATATCCATTCCTATTACATAAGGTTTTTCCATAATTATTATTTCGTGTTTCGTGTTTCGTGTTTTGTGTTTCGTGTTTCGCGCTGTAAAGAACGCGAAACACGAAACCAGAAATGATTAATATTTTTTATTCTACAGGTATATCTTTATTTACGTTTTTACTACCAACCAAGCCATAAAACAAAAGATAAACTAACGCTGCTATGATAAGCCAGTAACTTGCCATATATCCAACCGAATCAGAAATAAATTGTTGAAGAAGTGGTAAGACACCTCCACCAACTACCATCATCATAAAAATACCTGAAGCTTGTGCGGTATATTTACCTAATCCTTCTACTGCAAGATTAAAAATACCTCCCCACATTACCGAAGTGCTTAATCCGCAAAGAACTAAAAATAAAGCACTAAGTGGCACCTGTGACATATTGAAGCCTTCAGTAACACTGTAACCAGGCATAGAAACGGTAATAGTTTTTGGAGTAAATATTGCAATTAATACAAATAAAATTGCAGCAGCAGAAACTACAATAAGTTGAGTGCGGCTTGATACTTTACCACTTATGGCACTACTAATTGAACGTCCAACTAACATTAACAACCAATAAATGGCTGCTATAGCTCCTCCAATTGCAGCTCCATTTGTTAAAAGACCAGCGCCTTTATCACTTGCATCGGCCAGATAAAAGTTTAAAGTACCTGGAATACCAATTTCAACACCTACGTAAATAAAAATACCAATAACTCCTAACACGGTATGACGAAAACTCCATGGACTGTGCGTGAAATTTGTTTTCAAAGAACCTCCTTTTTGTAAATGTGGTTCAGGAATAGAAAAAAATGAGATAATGATGAATGCTGATGCAAACACTCCCATAGCAATAAATAAAAGTGAAGAAACGTCTGTCATTGTTGTTTGTGCAGTTACTGTTCCAATTAATGCACCAACAAATAATGGAGTTAAAGTTCCAGACAATGAATTTAGGGCACCACCAGTTTGAATGAGTTGATTACCTTTGTTACCGCCTCCGCCTAATAGGTTAAGCATAGGGTTTACAACAGTATTGAGCATACATACGCAAAAACCACATATAAATGCACCCAATAGATAAATTATAAAATTTAATTTAATTGTAAAACCACCAAAAGCAAAAACATCAGTTGTTGCCCCAATTTTACTTGATAAAAATTGTGTAAATAAACCTAAAACACCTATGGCCATTGCAATAAGAGCTGTTTTTTTGTAGCCAATTTTTACAAGCATATTTCCTGCAGGAATTCCCATAAAAAAGTATGCTAGGAAATTCATCATATTTCCCATCATTCCTAATACATTTGACCCTGCGTATTCGTTTTTCCAAATTGTTCCAAACGGCGCTGCAAGGTTAGTTACAAATGAAATCATTGCGAACAATGCAAACATAATTGCAATTGGCAATGCATAATTCTTTTTTTCTGTTGTCATGTGAAATTGATTTTTATTGATTAATTATGATTATGTGATATAATTGAAAATTTGACCCACAAAGTTAATATATATCGTTATTGAAAATTCAACAAAGTTCAATAGAAATAATGTTTTAAAACACATTTTTCTCTAAAAGTTCATGCTTTATGAATATTAATACATAAATTAAAGATTGTTGAATAAAAATTCACTCATTCTTGTGTATAAATGTCGTCTTGATTGTTTGCCCAGAATGCTGTGATTTTTGTCAGTGTAAATATGCATTTCAAATTGTTTGTCGGCTTCAACTAATTTATCTAAATAGAGCATGGTATTTTGAAAATGTACATTGTCATCGGCCGATCCATGTACTATTAAAAGTTTGCCATTCAGGTTTTTAGCCATTTTTAATGCAGAAGTTTTACTATAACCATCAAAATTTTCTTGTGGTCGGCGCATAAATCTTTCGGTGTATGCCGTATTATATAATTTCCAATCAGTTACCGGCGCCACAGCAATACCGGCCTTAAATACACTTTCGCCTGTACTCATAGCCCATAAAGTCATGGAACCTCCATAACTCCATCCCCATATACCAATTCTATCTTTATCAATATAGGCCAAATTACTCAGATATCTGGCTGTTTCTATCTGGTCTTTTGTTTCTAAAATACCCATTTGCATATACGTACATTTTCTAAATTCCGAACCTCTGGCTCCTGTCCCTCTTCCGTCAACACAAACTACAATATACCCTTTTGATGCCAAATAATACTCCCAGCCAACATTCCATTTATCCAAAACCTCTTGTGAATTGGGCCCACTGTATTGAACTTGTAGCACAGGATATTTTCTGTTCTGATCAAAATCAAGTGGTTTTATAATCCAACCATTTAAAATGATGTTTTCAGAACTGGTAAAATTAAAAAACTCTTTTTTTGATAGTTGTAAAGCTTTAAACTCTTTCAGTATTTCCGAATTGTTTTCTAATACTCTCAATACCTGACCTCTTTGATTACAAACAGCTATTTGATTTGGCAAATCCAGCGAAGAAGAATTCTCAAAATAGTATGTAAAATTGCTATTGAAACTTGCATTGTGCGTGCCTTTTCCATCGGTAAGTCTCAGAGTTTTCCCCTTTGAATCAATTGTATAAATATCTCGCTGCATGGGTGATACCTGAGCCGATTGATAGTAAATTGTTTTCTTTGTCTCATCATATCCGTAAAAATCAGTAACATCCCAATTTCCTTTGGTTATTTGCTTTACTAAACTACCATTGATTTGGTATTGATAAATATGCCGATATCCATCTCTTTCGCTCACAGTATAAAAATACTGGTTATTGGCTGTGAATTTTATATTGTCAATTAGGTCATAATCAACGTAATACTTGTCAGTTTCGCGAAAGGTTAATTTGCAAAGCGTCGATCTTGGATTAGCCATGTACATATCCAGCTGATTTTGATTTCGATTTAATTTAAAAACAGCCAATTGTTCGGGCGAGTTTGTCCATTTTATGCGGGGAATATAAAAATCCTGATCTGTATCGGGTAGTTGTATAGTTTTAGTTGTTTTGTTAAAATCATCATAAATACAAACACTCACTTTTGAGTTATTTTCACCAGCCTTAGGATATTTAAATTTTTTGAAGGTAGGATAAAGAATAATATCTTCTGAATTATCCTGATTATTCAAAAATGTTTGAAATGAAAACTCAGGAATATCAGTTTCGTTGAATTTAGTGAATGCAAGTAGCTTACTATCAGCACTCCACGCGAAATGGCGTGTAGCTTCAAATTCTTCTTCATAAACCCAGTCGGGAGTGCCATTTATAATTTTTCCTGCTTCACCATCTTTGGTTATGGCAATTTCTGTTTTAAAATCGAGTTTTTTAATGTATAAATTATTTTCACGCGCAAAAGCTATATATCGGCTATCGGGTGAAAAAAGTGGAACTTCTTGTGCTCCATATTCCGAAAGGGCTTCAAGCTCTTTACGTTTGATATCGTAAACATAATAATCGGCGGTAAAAGTTCGGCGATAACGATATTTTTCGTTGGTGTAAACTATTATTTTTTGCTCGTTTGGACTAAATTCATAGCCCGAAATTGTTTGGATTGGACTTTTTTTAATTTGATTTAAACTAAAAACTGTATCCACAATTATTCCGGTTTTATAATCATATTTTACAATAGCTTTGTTATTTATTTTCAAGGTATAATGTTCGCCATTGTTCATCGATACAGGATTGTCGAACTTTTTGGGTTTGAATTTACCATCAGTAATTTCATAAAGTAAATTTGCAAACTGAAATTGTATGCTTGAAAGCAAAAGAATGAATATGGCTAATCGTCTCATTTTTATAAATATACATTTTTGATTACTAAAAACACAAATTAAAATCAAAAAGAAATTAGTTTATAGCTAAGATTGTGAAATGCAAAAATAGCATTTTATATTTACTATATGTTTCATTGGTTTTATTGTATACAAATATTTTTTTTGTAACTCAGCAATATTTCAATAAATTTGATTTTGTGATATGCTTTTTATGAATATGACACTTAAAATGCCCTAAATTGAAATTTAAAGATTTATTTTAAATTGAATAATGCTCTAAAACTCCCCCTTCAGGGGGCTGGGGGCTTAGAAGTTATGTTTTTTATTATTTGGCTGTTAATTTTCAATAATTTTGATGTCTCTAATCATCAATTGTGTGTTTGTATTCCCGTTAAAATTATTTTCTTCAATGGTGTAGCATATATCCAATGGGTTTAAAGCTTTCAAATGATCGTTGTATGCGTGCATTCTGAATGCGATACCATTGATAACATTTTCGCAACTTGAATCTATCAATTCTAATTTTAAATGTTCTTGTTCTTTGCCAACCAGTCGGCTTGTACCATAATCAAATACTTTGTGAGAGGCAAAAATTGGTTTCATGTTTCCGGGGCCAAAGGGTCCGAATTGTTTTAAAACACGAAAGAATTTTGGGGTTATATCTTTAAATTCGAGTACCGCATCAATGTCAATTTGAGGATAAGTTTGTTCTTCTAAAATATTTTCGGAAACAAATTTTTCAAATCTTTCGGTAAAAATCAACACATTTTCTTCTTTCATAGACAATCCGGCCGCATACATGTGTCCACCAAAGTTTTCGAGTAAGTCACGACAAGAATCAATGGCTTTATAAATATCGAAACCCGGAACAGAACGTGCTGAACCTGAGGCAAATCCATTCGACAATGTAAGCACTATTGAAGGTTTGTAATATTCTTCGGATAGACGTGAAGCTACAATTCCTATCACGCCTTTATGCCAATCGGGTTTATAAACAACCAATGATTTTCTTACTGAATATTTTTTGTCGGATTCAATTATCGAAATTGCTTCGTCAGTAATATTTTTATCCAGGCCTTTGCGATCTTCATTATATTCATTAATCGTGTCGCTTTTTCCTTTGGTGAAAATAGCATCACTCGAAACCAAAAGTTCCACAGCTTCAGTTGCCAGTTTCATTCTACCGGAAGCATTTATTCTTGGACCAATTTTAAATACTATATCGCTGATTGTTATCTCTTTATCGCTAAGTCCGCAAACTTCGAGAATGCTTTTAAGACCGGTGCTTGGATTTGAGTTTATTTGTTTCAAGCCGTAAAATGCAAGAATCCTGTTTTCGCCCGTTATAGGAACAATATCCGAAGCAATACTGAGAGCCAGTAAATCGAGTAGGGGAGTGAGCTGAACGAAATCGATATTGTTTACAATGCAAAAAGCTTGCATCAATTTAAAACCAACTCCACATCCCGATAAATGTTTAAAAGGATAATTACAATCGTCCCTTTTGGGATCAAGAACCGCTACTGCCGGTGGTAACTCCACATCGGGTGTGTGGTGGTCGCAAATAATAAAGTCAACATTATGATCCTGAGCATATTTCACTTTTTCTATGGCTTTTATGCCACAGTCAAGTGCAATGATTAATTTAAAATCATTGTTAAATGCAAAATCAATTCCCTGAATTGAGATTCCATAACCTTCGCTATAACGATCGGGGATATAAAAATCTATATTACTGTAGAATTGTTTTAAAAACTTATATACCAATGAAACTGAGGTAGTTCCATCTACATCATAATCGCCATAAACAAGAATTTTTTCGTTGTGGCGCATTGCTTTACTAAGTCTTTCTACAGCTTTATCCATATCGGCCATCAAAAACGGATCGTGTAAATCAGCTAAATCAGGTCTGAAAAATGAACGGGCATCATCGAAAGTGAAAATTTCCCTTTGAATCAACAATTGTGCAAGTATGGGGCTTATACTTAATTCCGTTGCTAATTTGTTTTGTGTTTCAATTTGTTGTTCTGTAAGGGTTTGGTAAATCCATTTGTTTATCATTGTGTTTTATTTTTTTCAAACAAAATGAGTTTTTTCCTTTTTGATATTTTTAATCAGATTTAAACTTGCATGTTTAAATGTGTGATATACAATGCTTGATTTGTTAAAATACAATTAACAAAAAAAGCTCAACTAAATAAATGTCAATTCCCGCAAATTTTCAAGGAAAAACTCAGCTATATTTACAATTCAACATCATAAAATTCAAACTATGCACACTAATTGCAATATAGAACTGTAAAATTAGTTGTTTTTTTTCAATTATCAAGCATTGCATTTGGGATAATTCATTAGTCATTGTCTGTCATTTTATAAATGCTTAATTTACAGTTTATTTGCACCGCTTTTTTTTGATAATAATATTTCAAATTGACATTTATTTTTTTAATCTAATTTTATTTATTTTTGTTTGAAAATGATTTTATAAATTTAAATGTGGCAATTTAACAAATATGCGTATTTTTCCATTGATTATATAAGTTTTATGTTTTTATTGTTTGGTGTATTTTGAAGTTACAAAGAATTAATTATCTTTGTAATTGTTATTTCAGATTTAATATGCTAAAAACCAATTCAATATATTTATTGTATTTTTCCTAATATATATTTTAACTTAATTATGCTCAAAAGAAATTCCTATAAATATAAAAATTCTATTATAAAAAAACCTTATTTAATAATTCAACATTATACATGAAAAAAATATTTTGTAACTTAAAAAATTTTGTTTTTGTAATTTTGTTGAGTTTTAATTCATGTATAAGTGATGAATTTGATTTTAAAAATTCAAATATTATTACTGAAATAACAATTGGTGGCGATTCACTTTCATTCCCTATTGGTAAAACAAAACCAATATATTTGGGTGGTTTTATGGACAGCATTGATAATATTGTAAAATCAGAAGATGGTAAGTATTCTTTCACTTTTAATTATGCTATTAAGAAGCAATTTAAGGCTTTTGATCCAATAACTATCAATATACCTAAAGTTCCATTAAATCCTATCAACACAAATACCGTTGAATTAAAATTTCCGGACTTAATTTTTAATCCAATTTCATTTGAATCAACGGTTTCTATTCCTAAAGTTGATATAGGTGGCATAGTGTTGCCTAAAATTGCTACTGTATTTACAAAGGAAATAACCATTAGTCCGACGGCTAAATCACCTATTTCAAATACAAATCAAAAACGTTCATCACAATTTGTAATTCCTGTTGGTCCATATCAACTCAGTGCAAATGACAAATTTGATGTAGCATCGCAATTTTCATTTCCGGCTGAATTAAAAAAAGTAAACTTTATCTTGCTAAAAAACAATGTTGTACATCTCCGGATTGATAAATCGGAAATTAACAAACTGGGTTTTGCAACTCAAAATGATA
Organism: Paludibacter jiangxiensis; assembly: GCA_945870155.1. Taxonomy (GTDB): domain Bacteria; phylum Bacteroidota; class Bacteroidia; order Bacteroidales; family Paludibacteraceae; genus Paludibacter; species Paludibacter jiangxiensis_A. The sequence continues at coordinate 39,527 of CAMBSB010000001.1, forward strand.
TTATTAAAAGTTTCAGAATTGATTTTCCAGCTGAATTTCGTTTAACTGAAAATATGGGTGTTGGTTCACGCATAGCCGGGAGCTCATTTATCATCGAAAATGCCCCACTAACTGCCTCTGTAGATGTGTATGAAGCAAGTTTTAAAATTGAAAGAATGGATTTTTCAAATTTGCCACAATTGGGGTTTTTAAATTACCTTGCTTCAGTGCCTTACTCTTTTTTGTACGAATTTAATGGCACTAATGATATTAGCAATAATATTATCGGGAAAAAATTTGTGCTTGGATTTAGTATTAGTTCAGAACCTGAAGTTTCAGATATAGAGATTGTTACGAATGAAATACTTTTGCCTGTCCAGAGTGGCTCAAATCAAATAAATCAAGTAGTTGATAACTTGCCCAAAGAACTGGCTGAACTTAATACTATCAGCTTTGAAGATGGAGCTTCATTGAATCTGGATATTCAGGATCCAAATATTGCTCCTTTCGATTTTAACAATGGAAATTGTATTATTTCATTGCCAAAAGCATTTATTTTTAAAAGTTATGCCGGACTCAATCCTAACACAAATATTCTTACCATACCCTACGGAGAATTATTTGGAAAAAAAATCATAGGAATTTCGGGAGTTAGAATCAATAAAGCTATTGTGGATCAGAAGTTTATCTTTTCTGACTATTTGGGTTATAATTTGAATAATCTAACTATAGCATCCGAAACATTAATGCTTAGTGCTTTGCAAAATACAAGCGATAAAAATACTAAAGTTACGGGCTCGACGACAGGATTGAAAATAAAAAATGCATCAGTTGTAACGAATAAAATTATTTTTAATGTCCCCGATCAAACTACAACTATTGACTTTAATGAATTAATATCGAGCGACATACAAAAACTTTATTCAATAAATTTAAAAAATCCGGCAGAAATAGTATTTAAAATTAATATTAAAAATCTACCTCCGGCCATTGATTCAATATTTTTTGTGAATTACACAATCAAATTACCTTCTTTTATGAAATTTGAGGAAGGAAATGTAAACAGCCAAAATGAAATAGTTCTGAATCGAGGGTTTGATGTGAAGGAAGGATTTGTCAAAAAATTAAAACTTTTAGGATTAGATTTTGGAGCTAATGGTTTTGAATTGAAAAATGGATATGTAAATTTTCATGAGACAATTACTTTAACCGGACAGGCTTTTGTAAAAAGTACAAGCTTAAACTCAGATGAAGTAAGTACTGTTCAAATAATCCAATCTGTTGATATTGAGCCTTTAGTTATATCAAGTATAAGTGCTAAATTGGGATTGAAAATAGATCCTATTTCACAAATAATTCCTTTTAATTTGGGTGCATTGAGTGCTGGTGATAATAACTATGACATTGATAATCCACTATTTACTATAGAAATAGGCAATAGTTACGGAATTCCTGTGGATTTGACAATGAATATCATACCTAAACGCAATGGAGTTGCCATACCAAACAGTGATGTAAATACCACAATTTCTGTTGCGGCGGCTGACACTATTGGTAAATTAAAATGGAGCAGGTTTTGGTTGAACAAAACCGGATTAGGATTCTCGCAAGGCTATACTCCAAAAGCTATTCCGGCTTTATCGAAACTTTTGAGCAGTAATCCTGATGAAATTGAGTTTAATGTTTTACCTACAATCAAAGGTGAGAAACATATTATTGATTTGTATTCACCTTTAAACGAATTAGATTTGAATGTTTCAGCCATTGTTCCTATCAGTTTTGGGAAAGATTTTAAAATAAGCATGAAAGATACAGTAGCTGGTTTATTAAAAGATTTGACTGAATTTACTAAATTAAAAATGATACAAGGTGTTGAAATAGTGGCAATTATTGAAAATAAAATCCCATTAGATTTTAATTTAAATTTTGCACCATTAGATGCAAATAAAAAATTAATATCCGGTATATCGGTAAATAATGGAGCAAAAATAAAATCCTGTAATATTGATGGTTCAGCTCAAAAAAGCATTATTTCGCTTGGGTTAAAAGAAACCATACCCGGTGCATTTGCTTTGATAGATGGTTTTGATTTCACAGTTGGTGCTGCTGCAAATAGCACTGTGGCAGGCTTATCTTTAAAATCGGATCAGTTTTTAACCATTGAATTAAGAGTTAGAATTCCTCAAGGTATTACTTTAAATAAAAAATAATTTGAAACTAACTAATTCTACTTTAACAAATTAAAGAATGAACCACAATAGGCACAATAGATCACATTAGAAAAAATGCTTTTTAAATTAATCTCGATTCTAAACCGTTAAAATACAGACAAGTATTTGTCTATTGTGCTTACCTGCGACAGGCATGGTTAAAATATTTGTCGAGTTTTATTTTAGTAAAGTAGAGCTAAGCAATACATCAAATCAACACTAATTCACATCCCCGCAATTGATCCCGATTCTTTTATCGGGAGCGGCTTGGAAAAATATTGATTATTTTAAATTCCCTTTTAATAGAATTTATAAAAAAGCTCTGATAGTCGTTAGATTATCAGAGCTTTATTGAATAAATATAGCCGATTGAATGTAGTTTCTACAATTCTAAATCAATATTATGTAATTCGTGCCAAGGTAAACCGTGTATGTTCAATTGTTCCATAAATGGATCGGGATTGAATTCTTCCACATTATAAACTCCTGCTTTGCGCCATTCGCCCTTGAAAAACATCATGGCTCCAATCATGGCTGGAACTCCTGTGGTGTAGCTAACACCCTGTGCCCCGGTTTCTTTGTATGCTGCTTCGTGACTACAATTATTATAAACATAGTAAGTTACTTCTTTTCCATCTTTCAATCCTTTAATACGACAGCCAATTGAAGTTTGTCCGGTATAGTTTTCGCCTAAATCACCCGGATTTGGAAGTACGGCTTTAAGAAATTGAATGGGTACAATTTTTTGACCATTGTATTCCACTTCATCTATACGTGCCATTCCAATATTCTGAATTACACGTAAATGAGTAAGATATTCTTGTCCAAACGTCATCCAGAAACGAGCGCGTTTAATTGTCGGATAGTTTTTTACCAATGATTCAAGTTCTTCATGATAAATAACATACGATTCTTTAGGCCCTATTTCAGGATAGTTCAGAGCTTTGTGAATTTCGTGTGGTTCGGTTTCAATCCATTGGCCGTTTTCCCAGTATTTTCCGCGTTGTGAAACTTCTCGTATATTAATTTCAGGATTGAAATTGGTAGCAAAAGCTTTACCATGATCACCGGCATTACAATCCACAATATCTAAATAATGTATCTCGTCAAAATGATGTTTGGCTGCATAAGCTGTATAAATACTTGTTACTCCCGGGTCAAATCCACAACCAAGAATTGCAGTTAATCCTGCTTTCTCGAAACGGTCTCTATAAGCCCATTGCCAGCTATATTCAAAGTGCGCTTCATCTTTGGGTTCGTAGTTGGCTGTATCTAAGTAGTTTACGCCGGCTTCTAAACAGGCATCCATAATAGTCAAATCCTGATAAGGTAATGCTACATTTATAAGCAGTTCCGGTTTATAATCATTTAATAAGCTTACCAATTCGGGCACATTATCAGCATCCACCTGAGCCGTTTTCACATCCACTCCAAAGCGTTTTTTAACATCAGTAGCAATAATGTCGCATTTTGATTTTGTTCTACTGGCCAACATTATTTCAGTAAAGATATCTGTGTTTTGTGCAATTTTATTTACCACAACAGTTCCCACACCACCTGCACCAATAATCAAGACTTTTCCCATATTAATTAATTTGTTAGTTTTTAGTTTTAAAATATGTATGCAAAAATAGTTGATTTTTTGTGATTAAGAAAATATATTGGTTTAATAATAAAATTGCCGCGTTAACATTATACATAATTGAAAATGAGTTATATAAGATGTAGGATTTTGTTAAAATCAGCTCTCATCTCAAGAATTCAATTATTTTACATCTTTAAAATTGACAGCTATTCTTGAATTTTATAGAAAATGATAGTAAATTCTTGGTGATTTTTAGTTTACTTTGTATGATATTTATTAAAAAACACTTTTCGATTTTTTTAAAAATTTATGGAAATTACCCCGGGCTTTTGGTTTTTATTTATTGTATTTGTATTTATCATGTTATTTCTCGATCTTTTTGTGTTTCATAAAAAAGATACGGTTGTAAAAGTAAAAGAAGCGCTTATTTGGAGTGCTTTTTGGATTGCATTGGCATTAGTTTTTAATATTGGAGTTTATTATTTTATCGATCATACTAAAGCGATAGAGTTTTTTACAGCTTATATTCTCGAAAAATCACTGAGTGTTGATAATCTATTTGTTTTCATAATGATATTCGGTTTCTTTAAGATAAAGCCGAAATTTCAGCATAAAATTCTTTTCTGGGGAATTTTTGGCGCGTTAATTATGCGTGCCATATTTATTTTTGCCGGTATAGCTTTGATTCAACAATTTGCATGGATTATGTATGTTTTTGGTGCATTTCTAATTTATACAGGTATTCACATGCTGTTCGAGAAAGAAGATGAAGCAGAATTTGACCCCAACAAGAATGTTGTTATAAAATTGTTTAAAAAAATTATGCCGGTAACTAATGATATGTCAGTACCACATTTTTTCGTAAAAAAGAATAAAATAATTTATGCAACTCCATTTTTCATTGCTTTACTAATGATAGAGGTTTCTGATGTTATTTTTGCTGTTGATTCCATTCCGGCAGTTTTATCGGTTTCGGATGATGTTTTTATTGTTTTCACGTCCAATATTTTTGCTATTCTTGGATTACGTTCCTTGTATTTTGCGTTGAGTGGAGTTATTGAATTCTTTCAATATCTTAAATATGCTTTGGCAGGAATACTATCATTTATTGGTATTAAAATGTGTGTCAATGAATTAGCAAAGGATTTTAATTATGATTTTCATATATCAAATTATGTATCTCTTTCAATAATTGTTTTATCACTTACTCTTTCAATAGTTTTATCTATCCTGTTTAAGAAGAAAGAATAAAGTCTTTCAAATCATTTTACATTAATAATATGTTAATATTTTGAGGCTTAAAATAATTGATATTCACAAATAAAAAAGTCCGATTGTGAAAATTGGACTTTTTTGTTAGAGTTAATATCTCAGTTTTTAACCCTGATTCCATTAGTGTATAAAATTCACTGTCAGATATTTGGCCTAGCAACCCGAAATGTAAAAGCTAAAATGAAAGCTTAACTTTCCATATTCTATTTCAATTTGGAAAGCAGGAGCTTTCCTTCTAACCCGACAAAGTCTGGAGACTTCGCCGAACTCACCCACCAATTACACTACGGCGAACAGAGTCGAACTCACGTTATTTTATACTTTTTTAAAATTTCATTTATATTTACATCACTTAATGATACTTCTTTGAGAATTTCAACCAATCTATTTTTATTTTTTGATTTCAAAGCTCTTTCAAATTCTTTATAAAGCCCACTTACAGCCAAGCGTTCATTTACAGTCATTCCTGAATAATCCATAATTATAGTATTAAAATCCCCAATAGCTATTATAAATTCCCGGTCTAATCATATACCTCCACATATTAACCTTATTTGGATTTATTATTAATTCAGGTAATCCTCCAGGATTACCATCATAAAGCAATGCTTTTCTAAATAAAGTAATGTCTTTTAATTGTGTACTGCCTTTTATATACCCAGTCCCCCAATTCACATCAGGTAATCCCGCATATTTTCTAAACATGCTTTTAGGCATTAGTTTCGGATTGATTGGAGTCCATGACCAACCATTTATCTTTGATGCTCCGCCATACACTCTATATACAGGTATTTTGATGTTCCCAATTATTGACTTAACTGATGTATTTAGAGCCTTAGTACCTCCAGAAAGCTCATAGCCAGCTCCCAGAGTAAACACCTCAAAAACTCCCATTCCTAAATAGCCAATACCATTTGGTATATCACCCGATGCAAAAGCATCGCACGAGGCTTGACATGATCCATAAAATGGAAAATTGTATTTAGCTTCCTTTATCCAGCTGGAAAAATTATTCCCTCCCAGCCTTTTTCCTCCACCTGCATACACCGTAGAAGTACCACTACCTGATACATTTTTAAGCCGAATAGTCGATTTAAAGGTGTAAGGCGAAGGTGAACTTTTTACATGTACATTAAACCGTTCCCGTTCGCTTTTGGAAGTATAAAACAAGTCTCCAAAGAAAAGAACAAGTGCCAAAGGGGGACGAAGTCAAAGAGACTTCGCCCAGCGATAAAGCATTGCTCAACACACTACGCCGAGGGGGCATCGCAATTTATTTATTTTTAAATACTTCATTTAAATCTGCTTCGAACTTTGCCAATTCAAAGTCATTAAGTTTATGTTTTGAGAGTATTGGAGGGACTTCATTAATGATTTTATCAGCTACAATTTTATTCTTTTGTTTCTGATCAATACTTTTCATTTGTAATAAATCAAGCATAATGTCCAGATAGACTTTCCTTTCTTTTTTTGAGTGTCTAATTCGCTGTTTTAAATTAAGCATAGGGTCTTGACACATTAAAACTATAGTTACACCTTCAAGGGCACTCCCATAGTTTCGTTCTTCAAAAAAGCGACGATAGCCTAAATTTGAAAAGTAATCAAGTACTTTATCTATTTTTGCTTCCCAGTCTGCATCACATAATATATTAACTCTCATTTTATATCTTTTATTTAATCATTTTATTTCCTGCGGGTTTGAAACCGTATTGTTCCATGAAATTCATAATCTTCATTCGTTCCAATTGAAGAGACTGTTGTAATGTACCAGAGAATTCTTTAGAATAGTAAACTCCGTATTCTCCAATATTATCAAGATAGCTTTGACTATATCTGGTTAAGGGATTCTTAGTTGTTCCAAACTTCCATACCTCTGCTTTATTCAACCAAGTCAACTCTTGCGGATTTGCAAACCCTCTTTTCATTACTGGGTAAAAGCCATCTTCAGCAGCTCGAAGTGCATATTGTTCTACTTGCACCCCAGTTTTAGCGGCTACATTTACTGACTTAGCTCCTGCAGAAATTTCCGTTCCAATTCCCAGTGTAAATACCTCAAAAACTGCTGTTCCGAAAAATCCAACACCATTTAATATATCTCCATTTGCAAATGCATCGCACGATGATTGACAAGGGCCATAAAATGGTAAATAGTATTTAGCTTCATTTATCCAGCCAGAAAAATTACTTCCACCCTGCCTTTTTCCACCCCCTGCATACACAGTAGAAGTGCCACTACCAGATACATTTTTAAGACGAACTGTCGATTTAAAGGTATAAGCCGAAGGTGAACTTTTTACATGCACATTAAAACGTTCCCGTTCACTTTTGGAAGTATAAAACAAATCGCCCAAAAAGAACATAAATGCTATCGGATTACCTGATACCCCATACGAATAACCTCCTCCAAAACCACCTCCATATCCACTACCATAACCGCCGTTATAATTAAAACCGCCACCCATATTAAAACCACCAGTATAATCACTTCCTGTAAGATTAGTGTTTGGATTTCCACCAAAATTACTACCAGTATTATTCCCTTTTCCATTGGGATTAAACCAAACACCATTATTATCTATATGTTGTTCACCATTAATATCCACATACATCAATGGATTGTTGGATGCATACATATAGCGGTTATATCCGTTGCTTTCATCAGGCGAAGCCACTAAAGGGTCTGGAGCTAAGAATCGTCCCAGAACAGGATCGTACAAACGGGCGTTCATGTTGATTAGCCCAAACTTATTCAGGTGCTCATGTCCGGTATATCCACGCCCAAAGCGTAATTCGGGCTCTGTACCTGTGGCATAAACCTGCCAGTTAGTGACGTTTCGCATGCGTCCCCACGCATCGTAGCTGTATTCGGCTGCTAAATTACCAAATTTATCCGAAACCCCTGTCCTCCCGTATATAAATTCATTCTTTTGTAGGATTATTCGGAACGCTGTTGTTGGGATTTGCAATCCCAACTCTTGTATTCTTTGGATTTTTAATCCAATTCTTTATATAACGATATAAAAATTATTCTTTAATTCATTAAGCTCCCTTTATGCGATGCTGAAAATCCATGTTGTTTAATTTTTACAATGCAAATATAGATAATATTTGAATAATAACGAATTAAAATACGCACTAGCATTAGATAACGGATCAAAAACCTGCCTACGACAGACAAGTCCGTTTAATACAAAAGGTGGGATTGTAAATCCCACCTAAGTTAGTCAATCCAATTATTTTTGTAATAATCTAATGAATATCAATATTTTACGTAATATTCTATTTCTTTATTTTTGGAAGTTTTTTAGTTCCATTTGTAAGTAAAAACTCGATATTTTTTGAAACGGCTATTGCAGTTACTGTTGCGCTTGTGTAGCCATCCGGAACTACAGCTTTTGCATCTTGCAAAGTTTTGCCATTCCACTGATTAAAGAAACCTTTTTTCTCAAGTTTACGTACATATCCTAATGTTTCCCAGTGTGATAAAAGTGCTATTTTTTGTATCACTAAGTTGTTGTCAGTTATTATCATTACCGGGGTTAGATTGTTGTAACCTAAAACGTTGTGGCAAAATGGTGTGCTGTTCATTGCAAAACCTATGGTTTTTCGTTTGTTATCAAGAATTTTTGACCAAAAATTATCTACTTTATCCATTTTTGCAGCATCAGGATAAACGCTTATAATCACTTCTTTATTTGAAATTTCACGATAAACAGGTTTCTTTTCTTTTGTATTATTTGATTGTTCTTGAGCAAATAAAGTATTGCTTACTATTACTAAAACTATTAATATATTTTTAATCATTTTTGTTGTTTCGATATTATTTTATTGTTGTATTTTAATTTGTTAGCTTCAAATCATTTATTGCAGCTGTCATTTTCGACCAAGCATATTTTTGTTTTTCAATTTTAATATTTTCAATAAACTCGTTTGCCCTTTTATTGGTGTAAAAGTCGAACAATGCATTTGCAATTTGTTTAGGTTCTACATTTACAACATAACCTACCTTTCCGTGCGGAACAATTTCGGCCAATCCACCTACATTGGTAACCAGCATAGGTTTTTCAAAGTGGTAGGCAATTTGACTTACACCACTTTGTGTAGCGCTGCGATAGGGCTGTGCAACTATATCTGCAACACTAAAATAGTTGCGCACTTCGTTGTCAGGAATAAAAAGTGTTCTGAGCTCCACGTAACTTTCTAATTTAAGTTTGGATATTAAATGCAAATAGGGTTCAGGATTCTCGTAAAATTCGCCGGCTACTATTAGTTTTAACGGAAACTCCCGCAAGCGTTTATCGGCAAAAGCTTCAAGGAGCAAATCCAAGCCTTTGTATTCACGTATAAAACCAAAAAACAGAATATATGATATTTTTTCATGCAATCCCAAGCGCATAGCTGCAATAGATTTGTCCATGGCTTCTCCATAATGATCGTATATCGGGTGAGGAGAAATAGCAATAGGTTTGTTTTTATGATCAAATTGTTTAATATCTGCTACTACCGATTCAGCCATTGCCACAAATCCATCCATTGCATTTACAAAATACTTTGGGAGTATATTGTCAAGCAATGTTGGCTCATGAGGTATCATGTTGTGAATTAAGGCGATGGTTCTCGTGTTTTTATTTCGTACCATTCTGGCTATGGTGCCAAAACATGGAGCCATAAATGCCATCCAATAGCAGAATATTACCTTATCAGCATTTTTCTTTTTTATTAACTTACCCGCTTTTAACCAACTAAGTGGATTCATTGAATTAATAATACGTGTAATTTTTATATCCGTTGGTTGTACTTCACCTGAATATTGAGTTTTTCCGGGAAACAAAATGGAAGGATATTGTACAGTAAAGGTAATAATTTCCACATTATGTCCTTCGCTAATATATTGACGCGCCAAACGTTCGTTGTATGCTGCCAGACCACCTCTGAAAGGATATGCAGTGCCTACTATTATGATTTTCATACGTTTATTGTTGTTATATTAATGTCATTTGAGATTAATAATCTTACTTAGTTAACTTTTGATTGGGAGTATTTGTTTGTTTTAAAAGACGGTTTTTTTCTACCTGTTTTCAATCTTAATTTACTGCATTTTTTTATTTCAAATACAATTTTTTTATTCAATTTTTTCAACTGCAAATGTACAAAAAAATCGCTTTAGGATAAGAATACATTTTATTTTTACTTAAAACGATACTTTTTGCCAAAAGTAAAATCAATATTCAATTAATATTAACCTTAAATGACCGCTTTTATTTGGTTAAAATATGAAAGAAACTCATGTAAATGCTTATCAAATTGTTGATTATGTTTTTTTTGTCCATAAAAGAAAAATTTCTAACAAATAATTTGATTAGTCGGTAAAAAAGCGTTTAATTTGTAGTCTGAAATTAATATAAATAAACATACTAAGTGATGAAAGAATTATTTAAAAATGTTGGTCCAATTTTAATGCTGGTTGGAGTGATTTTATTGGCAATTTATTATTTTACGCAATCAAATTCAAACTCTTACTTAATTTCTGCAGGTATCTTAATGGTTATAGGTTTTTTTACCCATATACTTGTCAATAAAAGAGTAAATTAAAATTGAATTAATGTGAAGAAATTATTAAGCCGATGCTAATGCATCGGCTCTATCTTTTTATATCCAATTCAATCAAATCATTTTCAGCTAAAAAAGGCTTAATTGTCCATCGTTTTCTTCTCCTGTCATCCCATTCTCAATAATATCATCAGGTAAAACTGAGTCATTCTTTATATTCAGACTAGTTTTTTGTTTCTTTTCAATTTTCTTCTCCACATCAGTTTTATCACTAATCACTTCTAATTTAGTAACTAACTCTGTTTCTGTCTTCAATTCCGGTTCCGATTCTGATTCTGAATTTCTTTTGTTGTTCAATTCATCTTCATTCAACTCATCATTATTTTCAACTATTTCACTCTCTGAGTTAGTTTCTTCTTTTACAGCCGGAAATTTAATAGGTTCAATTTCATTTATAGTTTCAACTTCAAAGGTAGTAAGTCTCTTGCCTTTAGCTTTATAGCTCTTAATTCCAATAAATTCTTCTCCATCAATAATCAATGACTCTCTGAATGCATCATTGCCTCCAAATACTACTTCAAATCGAGGATATTCAATGTCAGACAACAACATCAAACGTGATTCAGCATTATCACCCAAAATATTTTGAGGTTTTTGACTTGCTTCAAGCTGAAAGCGTTTCAGGTAATAAAATTTTTGTTCAGCATCCCACAGTGCAACTGACCAGACTTTTTCGGAGTCAAATTTCTCAATCACCATTATATCTTTATCAAAATGATTGCTTAAGTCAAAATTAGTGGTGTAAAAATTTCCTTTACTTGAAATTACCAAAATAGAATCATCACTTAAATATTCGCCTAAATATTCACCGCGGTTGTCATAATTCAAGCGCAAAACATCTCGGTCGAACCATACTTGTCGTCCACCCAAGGTTGAACCACCTTTAGTTTTTAAAGCAATTTTTTGCACATCGTTCTTAGTCAGCAAATTACCCATCGATTGACGACCCTTGATAGCAATGTCACTAAAATCTTTTTCAAAAGCTAATTTAAATAAACGTGGTTTAGGTTTTAAAGTTACGCGTATAATTTCGGCTTCAGCATTAGGGTTTGATGTAAAATAAACCACTTTTGAACTTGCTGTTCCCTGTGTTATATCATAATCTTTATCACGTGTGATGCCGTTTACAGCAAATCGTTTGATGTAATATGCACCATTCTTACCATCCCTGTAAACAGTATTGTAAACTGTACGCTTGTCGTTCTTTTTGAAAACATCCAAATGTAATATGTTTTTACCTACAAATATTTTATCTGCAACTTTTACAATTTTATATTTTCCGTCTTTAAAAAATATTATAATATCGTCAATATCAGAGCAGTTGCAAACAAATTCATCTTTACGCAACGAAGTTCCGATAAATCCTTCATCGTAATTTACGTACAATTTTTCGTTGGCTTCCACCACTTTCGATGCTACTATGGTCTCAAAGTTTCGTATTTCGGTGCGTCTTGGATAATCTTTGCCATATTTTGTTTTCAGACCTTCGTACCATGAAATTGTGTATTCTATTAAGTTATTCAGATGATGGTCAATTTCATCAATTTTTTTCTGAATGGCTATCAGTGTGTCATTGGCTTTGTCGGTATCAAATTTGGTGATACGCATCATTTTGATTTCGAGCAATTTAAGAAAATCTTCGCGTGTTATTTCACGAATAAAATCCTTTTTAAAAGGCTCTAATCTTAAGTCGATATGTTCAATTACAGCATCTTGCGAAGTACTTTCTTCAAATCCTTTGTCCTTATAAATTCGGTTTTCAATAAATATTTTTTCGAGCGAAGTAAAGAAAAGTTGCTCCAGCAATTCCCCTTTTTGAATTTCAAGCTCTAATCTTAATAATTCTTTGGTGTGGTCGCAGCTAATGCGCAACATTTCGCTAACACCGCAAAATCGTGGTTTATTGTCATGTATAACACAACAATTAGGTGAAATACTCAATTCACAATCGGTAAATGCGTAGAGTGCATCAATTGTTTTATCGGAAGAAGAGCCCGGAATTAGGTGTACCAAAATTTCAACATTGGCCGATGTATTATCGTCAACTTTACGAATTTTAATTTTACCTTTATCACTCGCCTTGATGATTGATTCAATTAATTTTGAAGTATTTGAACCAAATGGTATTTCAGTAATTGCCAATGTTTTATTGTCAATTTTGCTGATTTTAGCACGTATTTTTACAGCACCACCACGTTCTCCATCATTATATCGGGCTACATCAATTGAGCCACCAGTCTGAAAATCAGGATATAATATAAAATCCTGGTTGCGTAAATAGGCTATACAGGCATCCAATAATTCATTGAAGTTGTGAGGTAAAATTTTCGAATTAAGCCCCACAGCAATACCTTCGACACCTTGTGCCAATAACAATGGAAACTTAACAGGAAGTGCAATAGGTTCTTTATTACGCCCATCGTATGATGATTTCCATTCTGTAGTTTTTGGGTTAAAAACAGTTTCGAGCGCAAATTTTGATAAGCGAGCTTCGATATAACGTGGAGCAGCAGCACCATCGCCGGTAAGTATATTTCCCCAGTTTCCCTGGCAATCTATCAATAAATCTTTTTGTCCCAGTTGAACCAAGGCATCTCCAATCGATGCATCTCCATGTGGGTGAAACTGCATTGTATGTCCTACAATATTGGCAACTTTATTGTAGCGTCCGTCATCCAATCGCTTCATAGAGTGAAGAATACGCCGCTGAACCGGTTTTAATCCATCATAAATATCGGGCACAGCACGTTCAAGAATTACATACGAAGCATAGTCCAAAAACCAGCTTTGGTACATACCCGAAAGATGATGTTTTACTGCTTCGTCAGAAATTTTAGGAACTTTGTATTTTGAATGTGCTGCAAATTCCGTTTCAATCACTTGGTCATCTGCAGCACCGGTAGTTTCGTTTTCGTCGTTTTCCGTTTCAATAATTTCGTCTGTACTCATGGGAACTTAAAAGATAATGGTTACTTTTATATCAAAATGATATTATTGAGCTATTTATCGAATAATTACTGTTTTCTATTCTTAAAAAAGAATAGTTTCATTAGCATTTTTCAAAATCAATCGACAAAAATACAAAAAAAATAGTAACTTTGCACTTCTTTTTTATCAGAATTCTAAACAGTATGTATTAATTTATAACGGGTTGGTTTTTATGATATTTCAAGTGAAGTGTAATTCCTTAAGCGTTAAAAAGCATATTTGTTTTTTAGATTTTAAAATTGATTTTTTTTTGGATTTAAGGTTTTGCAATAGAATAAAATGTTAATAAAAATTGATAATCTACGAGGAAAATGTGAATTAAAAAGGAGAATTTTTATGTAAAAAATTTGGTTCTGTTCCTACAAATTCTTTTCTTCAATCTTAAATTGTAAATATATAAATTGTAAATAATATTATGGCTTCTCAAGAAGATGTTTTTAAAAAATTGATTGCACACTGCAAGGAATACGGTTTTGTGTTTCCTTCGAGCGAAATCTACGACGGACTTGGAGCCGTGTACGACTATGGTCAAAATGGTGTAGAACTTAAAAATAACATCAAAAAATATTGGTGGGATAGTATGGTTCTTCTAAACGAAAATGTAGTAGGACTTGATGCTGCTATTTTTATGCACCCAACTACCTGGAAAGCTTCAGGACACGTGGACGCATTCAACGATCCTTTGATTGATAACAAAGACAGTAAGAAACGATACCGTGCCGATGTGCTTATTGAGGATTTATTGGCTAAGTACGATGACAAAATGAATAAGGAAGTGGAAAAGGCTGCAAAACGTTTTGGCGAAAGCTTTGACGAAGCTGTTTTTCGCTCAACAAACGAACGCGTGCTCGAAAACCAAGCAAAACGCAATGAAATTCATGCACGTTTTGTAAAAGCGCTAAATGATAGCGACTTGGCGGAGCTGAAGGCAATCATTGAAGATTATGAAGTGGTTTGTCCTGTAAGTGGAACACGAAACTGGACTGAAGTACGCCAGTTTAACCTGATGTTTTCAACCGAAATGGGATCAACAGCCGATGGTGCATTGAAAATATATCTTCGTCCGGAGACAGCACAAGGCATATTTGTGAATTTTTTGAATGTGCAAAAAACAGGCCGTATGAAAATTCCTTTTGGAATTTGCCAAATAGGAAAAGCATTTAGAAATGAGATAGTTGCCCGTCAGTTTATTTTCCGTATGCGTGAGTTTGAGCAAATGGAAATGCAGTTTTTTGTACGTCCGGGAGAAGAAATGAAATGGTTTGAACACTGGAAAGAATTCCGCTTAAAATGGCACAAAGCACTTGGTTTGGGCGATCATAAATACCGTTTCCACGACCACGATAAATTGGCTCATTATGCCAATGCAGCGACAGATATAGAATTTGAAATGCCTTTCGGATTTAAAGAAGTGGAGGGAATTCACTCTCGTACCGATTTCGATTTGAGTAGCCACGAAAAATTTTCCGGAAAAAACATTAAATACTTCGATCCGGAATTGAATCAATCTTATGTTCCTTATGTTATTGAAACTTCGATAGGTGTGGATCGTACTTTCCTTTCAATCATGGCAGCTTCGTACAACGAAGAAACACTGGAAGGTGGAGAAACACGTGTAGTGCTAAACTTACCTCCGGTGTTAGCACCGGTTAAAGCATGTATCATGCCATTGGTAAAAAAGGACGGATTGCCCGAAAAAGCACGTGAAATTATGAATGATTTGAAGTTCGATTTCAAATGTGGTTATGACGAAAAAGACTCTATCGGAAAACGCTACCGTCGTCAGGACGCTGTGGGAACACCATTCTGTATCACTGTTGATCATCAATCGATTGAAGATAATACAGTTACCATTCGTTATCGCGACACCATGTTGCAAGAACGAGTTGCTATTACCAATTTACACACTATCATTGGTGATTTGGTGAACATGAAAAATTTGTTTAAGAAAATTATTGGATAGTTTTTCTTTATCTTAATTTATTTATAAGCGAGTTGAATTTCAACTCGCTTTTTTTCTATACTTCTTACTGTTTTAAATTTTTTAATGCAACAAATAAGCATTATTATACATCAATAAAATAAAACATTATGAAATCACGATTCATTATTTTACTGCTTGTATTGATATTGTTTTCAAGTTGTAGTTCTTTTGACCAAATTGAACAATACAAAACTTCAAATGATACGATGACAATCAATTTAAATCAAGTTTGTTTTAACGAAAAATATGGAATTAAGCTCCAATTTGACTCTATTATAAACGATTCGAGATGTCCAATTGGTGCTTTGTGTTTATGGGAGGGAAATGCACAAATTCAATTTAGTTTGATTTCGAAAAACAAAAAACATGATAAGTTTTATTTAAATACGCATTCAGCTTTTACTCAAGATACAATAATTCACGGCATTGATTATAAGTTGGTCAATCTTTTACCTCATCAAAAATTAGGAAATACTACAAACCCACAACTGCATCTTGCTGTTGTGGTTGCCACCAAACAATAATCAGAATTATTTCTTTCCGTTAATTTAAATCTGCTTTTATATTACTTGCGATATGATTGAGTTAAATATCGTTAATACACATTATATAAATAGGTTTATAATATAAACTGATTTATATTTGCACAAGAATTTAAACCAATTATTAATTTTATAAACAACTAAACAAATGGAAGAGAAAATTTTAAACGAGAAAGAAAGTTTGGAAATTATTTCTCAAATGATTCGGAATACAAAGCATAAATTGGAATCAGGAAAAGGAAAACCTTTCTTGATTTTCGGGTATATTTCAATTGCAGTTTCAATTGCTGTTTATGCTTTACTTGTAAAAACAGATAGCTTTTATGTTAATCTTTTGTGGTGGGCGATTCCTGTATTAGGCGGACTGACAATGTTTGCATTTGGACGAATTGAAAATAAATATGTAAAGACTTACATAGATAGAACGATTAATACTATCTGGGGAGTAATTGGAACAGCCATGATTTTGATTTCTTTTTCTGCTTTTTTTGTACACAATCTTCCAATGGTTTCGTTAATGCTTTTATTGTCGGGAATGGCTACTACATTGACGGGATTTATAATAAAATACCCTGTTATCATTATTTGTGGTATTTTAGGAACACTTACGTGTGCTATTCCTTTTATTGTTAATGGATATGCGCAGGTACTGATTTTTGCTGTAGCCATTTTCATAATGATGGTCATTCCGGGTCATATTCTTAACTTTAAAGGTAAAAATACCAATGTTTAAGGAATTAAATCCTTTGTTGCATTCCGAACTCAGATTGGGTATAATGTCCATTCTGATTTCAGTTGAAGAAGCTGATTTTGTATATCTTCGTGAAAAAACAGCTGCAACAGCCGGTAATATCAGCGTTCAAATTGAAAAATTGTCGGAGGCAGGTTATATAGTTGTTGAAAGAGGTTTCTTGGGTAAACGTACACGTACGGTTTGTAAAATTACTGAAAAAGGAGTACTGGCTTTTGAAGAATATGTTGAAGCTTTAAAAAGCTATTTGAATGTAAAATAGGATGTTAACTTTTCAATAATTGGATTCAGGCTTGATTATTGCATTCTTTAGGTTTTTATTTAATAATACACAAAACCACTTAATCCACGATATAAATAGCGTGAAATAAGTGGTTTTGTGTAAAACTGTTCAAGGTTTGATGCTATTAGTTTGGGAAGATATTTTTGCTCTATTATCTATTGGCAAAAATATGTATTAAATTTTAAATAGTTTAACAAAAAAGCAAGACCCACATTTGCTGTAGCATTTGTTAGCTTAAGTACTTTTTTCAGTCTACAAAAGTTTCCTTTATAACGTCCTTACAGATTTTGATTTCGGATTTTGATAGTTTGCCTAATACTTTCAAAATTCTGATTTTGTCGACAGTTCGGATTTGGTCGATAGCAATCATTCCATTTTTACCTTCATGTTCTACCGCTACTCTGGTTGGGTATTTTTTCATGTTCGTAGTCATAGGAGCTAAAACAATAGTATTGAGATATTTATTCATCTCGTCAGGCGAAACAATGACACACGGTCTTGTTTTCTTAATTTCGCTAACTAAAGTCGGATCTAAGTCGACCAAAACCATTGAATATTGTACTATTTCCATTCTTCGAAAGTTTCATTGTCAAACACATCGTTTACTAACAATTGATCATCGTCTTCCAGGTGCATTTTTTGGAAAGCTTTTTCCCAATTCTTTCTCGGTTTTTCGATTGGTTTAAGTATAATTCTACCTTTCTCCAAAATAATTTCAACTTTTTCATTGATATTATATTTCTCGATAATCGACTTGCTTAATCTTAGTCCTTTAGAATTTCCGATTTTGATAATAGATGTTTCCATATTTTTTCATAATTGTGCCTACAAAGTTATTACATATTTCTCAAATATCCAAATTTCAAGATGATATTAAACTTTAATGAGAACTAACTAATATTCGCGGTTGGAAACCACTAGAACCGACGTGTCCTGCTTTCAAAATTTAATCTATCAACTTCATCACTTCATTTACATCCAGTTGTTTCATTATTTCGTTGTTGGAGTTTATCATGGCATCGAAAAGTTGCAGTTTTTCATCTTGCAGTTTAATGATTTTTTCTTCGATAGAATTTCGACTAATAAACTTATAAACAAATACTTTGTTAGTTTGCCCAATGCGGTGAGCCCGATCGTATGCTTGTGCTTCTGCAGCCGGATTCCACCAGGGGTCGAGCAAAAATACATAACTGGCGGCAGTTAAATTTAAACCTACACCACCGGCCTTAAGAGAAAGTAGAAAAACCTGCACTTTATTATCATTTTGAAAACTTTCCACTTGTTCTTTTCTGTCTTTAGTGCTTCCATCCAGGTAGCAAAAAGCTATATTATTTTCGCTTAAGTAGTTTTTATAAAGTTTTAAATGTTCAACAAATGAGCTGAATACAAGCACTTTATCTCCTTGTAAAATTACTTCGTTGAGCATTTCGCATACCGTGTCGAATTTACCTGAATCTTCAGCATAGTCTTTTTCTACAAGTAGCGGATGGTTTGCAGATTGGCGCAATCGCAATAATCCTTCGAGCAGGATAATTGGATTAACTTTGTTGTTAACATCTTTATTCTCAATGAATTTGTCGCGATAACTGTTGCGTATATCTTTATAAAACCGATGTTGTTCCTCACTCATATCACACCATTGCACAATAATTGATTTCTCGGGCAAGTCGGATAATACCTCCGATTTATTTCTACGCAACAAAAAAGGTCTCAATAATTTTCGGTACATTTCCTGTTTATGTTCTTGTTTACAGGCATTTACAAAATGATTTTGAGTGCCCAACATATTTCGGTTAAAGAAATGAACTTGTGACCAAAGATCGGTAATTGAATTTTCGAGTGGTGTGCCCGTTAAAGTTAGGAATCGATTGGCTTTGAGCGATAGGCAAACCTGAGTTGTATCCGATTGCGGGTTCTTAATGGCTTGCGATTCATCCAGAATTATGTAATTGAAATGCGTACTACACAAAAGTTCTTTGTCGCGCCTTAAAGTTCCATAACTTGTAAGCACAATGTCAAATCCTATAAAATCCTGACTGTTTTTGGTTCGTTGAATACCGGTATGTACCAACACTTTGAGTTCTGGCGTAAATTTTTCTGCTTCTTGTTCCCAGTTGTAAATGAGGCTTGTAGGAACTACTAGTAAATTGATTCCCCGCTTTTCTTCTTTTAACCATTGTAGCAAACATAGCGTTTGAATGGTTTTTCCAAGTCCCATATCATCGGCCAGACAACCACCTAAAGCCAACTCATCGAGCAAACGCAACCAGTTATACCCTTGTTGTTGATAATGACGAAGTTCGCCATTGAAATTTTGAGGAAGTTGAAAGTTCTTATCCAATTTATGTTCCAAAAGCAAACGCATATTATCCTTAATCGACAATTTAATTTTCGAATCGCGTTTTAATGTTTCAGCCACAATGCCATGATATTTAGCGATTACAGCTTTTCCATCTTCAATTTTGCAAAATTCCACCAATGTTTTATATTCATCGAACCAAGCTTGTGGAATTTGAGCATATTCGCCATTGGGTAAAAGTACTTGATGTTTATTTTGTTTGATATAGTTCAGAATTCTTAAAAACGGAAGTTCGTAATTGCCAAATAACACCTTTCCTTTAATATCGAACCAATCACGACTTTCGACCACCTCAATATTTATGTTTCTATCGCCCATGAAAACCTTTTGTGGAGAATTAGTTCTATTCTCAAACCGGATTTCCACACCCGTAGCCTCAATATTTTTGTAATTGTCGTTCATCCATTCAATGCCCTGAATATAAGGCATTTTGCGAACTTTAGCATTCAAATCAAGGCCTACTTCTTTCAATGCATCTATATAAAGATTTTCTAAGTCGTTATCTCTTTCAGCTTTATAAATTACAAAGGATTCGTCGGTCATTATAACTTTTGTGGAAATGCCGCTTTGTCCCGACCAAAACTGAAAATTTTGATATTCGAAAATCAATTCAATAACGATGCTTTTTTGCGATGCATTATCAACTACATCATCAAAAAGTGAAATTTGTTGAACAGGAACAATTTCTCTGACTTTCAACAAAGCATTTGCCATTTCACTCACCGTAATAATCTCAAAACCAGTGGCTATAATCCTGTTGGATGAAACCAGCGGTACTATCACTTTTTGAATATATTCTTCGGCGTTACTTTGCGAAACCGAAACTTTTTCTTTCGAAAGAAATGGAATCAATTTAGAACCTTCCACTTCTTTCTCGAATTCATAAATTTTATTTTTTAATAAAATACGTGCTGTATTTCGTGAAACAAGTGTTCCGTTGTTTAAGGATAATTTTTTATTTTTACAGGTGATATCTAAAAAATAATAAATCCAATTCTGTTGATTATCAAAGCAATATAGCAATTCAGGCATTTCATCTTCTACACTCAGTTTAGTCCAGGTAAATGGAAACTTTCCTTTTGGAAGGTAAAGTTCTTTGTTACCAAGTAATTCAAAAAATTGATTTTGATAATTTTCAATATAATCAATCAAATAGTTTTTAATAAACTGTAAATCAGCCGAGATTGACTTTAATTGAAAGTATTTTTGAATTAAGCTATCCCAATTTGTAACTTGTCGATCTTTAATTTTCGAAACAATTACATTTTTCTCTAAACGTAAACAACAATCAATTAACTTCTTGTCTGTTTCGTCAATTAAATGATTATAATTCGATTTATTTTGCTCACTTACTTTTACAAAGTTCACCGAAAACTGACCTTTTTCGTCAGTATCAACTATCATGCATTCGGGAAAGCATCCTAAATTCCCATTGGTATTTAAAGTATATACAACTACTTGATTCATAAATAACTCATCTAATTTCTTCTAAACAATAAATCCACAACTTTTACAAAAATCTTCCGTAATCATATGGTTTAAAAATCCGTTTCTGATTTTTTTTGCACGTTCAGAATTTATAATATCTTCAAAATTTTCGGAAAATATATTTCCTAAATATAAAGCAGCATCAGCATCCAAACAACAAGGCACTACATTTCCATCGCTGAGTATGGCTATATGGTCGCGCAAAGCATAACAATTTTTTTTGTCACTAGTTCTAATATTCACACCATCAGGCCAATCAAAACGGGGTGCATGTTGTAGAAATATATGATCGGCGAGTTTAATTCCGTTGTCTTTTCCATTCAATATGAGTTCATTGGGTTGAAAACCATATTGTTGTGCAATTTTATGTATGCAAAAGGTATTAAAAGCGGAACTTTCTTCAACACCCGAATTCCAAAGTCGAAGGTTGATATAGGTTTTTGAAGCAGCTTCAGTAGCATATTCAAAAATCGTTTTTAAGTATTCATCCCATTTTTCGGGTTTTATATTTTCTTCAGCATCGTGCAGCGATATATTGATTTGACGCACTTGTTGACTTAAAAGTATCTCTTTTCTTTTTTTTATTAAATCTCCATTGGTAGTAATATTGACATAAAGTTTGGCCTCATGGGCTACACTAAGTATCTTTTCGAATTCAGGATGTAAAAGAGGTTCACCCAAAACATGCAAATATATATAATCGGTAAATGGTCTGATAGAAGTTATAATATGCTCAAATTCAGCAACCGACATAAATTTATATGCCCTTTCCGATTTAAAACAAAATCTACAATTAAAATTGCAGCTGTTAGTAATTTCTATATATATTTTTTTAAATTTCAAAATACTTTGTGTTTAATTTGATTTCATTTATCTATAAAATGAAGGCTTATTTAAAAAGATGTTTTGGAGAATTAATTAATCTGGTGATCAATATTTTGAACCGAATATTCTTTAATTGAACATGAACTCCATTTTTTTTAAGACTGTCTATAAAAAACACAATATCTGTAATGATATCCTTAGTAGAGAAACCTAAGCGAGCCATTCTTCGTAGAAGTTTATTTAGCATTTTTCTTTCGACATTGGGGATATTTTTTCTGATATCTTCAGGTAAATCGGGCGTAAAAATTGGCAAATAATCTTTTCGTTTTTTATACAATTTAATTAGGTTGGCATAATATTGCGCATTCAAATTTCCTTCAGAAAAATGTTCAAGCAAAATATCAAATACCACATAATTTTTATAACCAGCCATAACTGATTGTATAGTAATGTCGTGATCATAAGCATGGAATCCGGTAAGTTCTTCGTCGAACCTTATTGTATCAAACAATTCTTTGCGAAGAGACAAAAACACACCATCTAAAACCACAACCTGCTGTTTAATATTTGTCTGATCGTTAACAGTTTCTGTGGCAATAGTATTCTTTTTTTTGTAATGTTGAACTAAATTTTTGTACCCTGGTCCCACAGTCCACCACGAAGCCGGTATTCGGGTAGCTATTTTTCCACCTGCAACACCAATTACTCCTGTTTTTTTATCCTTTAAGTGCTCAATAAGATTTTTTCCCCAATTTTGGGTTTTGAATATAACATCCTCATGTATGAAACATAAATAGGGGTGTTTGCTTAAGCTCACACCTTTATTGTACGCTGAAAAAATTGAGTATTGACTTTTTGAATTATCAATAATTACAATTTCGTAATGTACACCAATTGTTTCTTCTATGTTTTTTCGTAATACCTGAGATATATTCTCAAATTTTGAGCAAATAATAATGGAAATCATTGATAGTTAGATTTTTATATTATCGTGACTATTGTGTATATGAAATAATTTTGCTTTTCCCAACATACTTGCCCAAAGCGTAAATGTACTTGGTGGCCCAACCAGATAGTCACAAAGTGACATTATATGCTGATCAATATACCATGATTCTTTTGAGATAATTACTTCGGATGATTCTTTAAAATCCAGAGTTTCATTTGAAAATAATATAAATAATTTCTTTTCTTTTCCTTGGATCGAAAGTTGTTCTGAAATGCTATTCATGTGTTTTTTATAAATTTCATCATTATAACAATACTTTCCGCCTTTCCATTTTTTGTAATCACCTCGCCGAATATGGATACCAATTAGTGTACAACCATCTGATTTAAAGCCTTCTGCTTTTTTTGCCAATGCACTTTTTTCAATAAAGGTAGTTTTTAAGGTGTATTTCTTAATTATTTCATCCTGATGATTTAAATCGTGGTCAGAAAGTCTGAACTTCCATCCAGCTGTATAAACCACGTTGTTCTTCATAAAGGCTTTCAATAATGTGCTTTCTGCCTTTGATATTTCGCTTTGTTTATCGAAGCGAACTAGCTTAAGTGGAGTTAGTTTTGAAATTATCCAAACTATTGAAAATAGTTTTTTTACTATTCTGCTGTGTCTGAATAGTTTACCCAGCAAGTCGATTTGGAGAAATTTATAAAAATAATTTGTATTTGAATTGCAAGGCTCAATATAATATCCTGCCATGTCTGAAAAAGTTGGATTATGATATTCAATCTGATGTTCTTTACAAAACATCTCAAAATGTAAATTTTGCAGCAATCTATTGCTATGATTCCCATTGGGTTTTATCACAATCAACTTTTTCTTTTCATTAAATTCCATTGCTACATTATTTTTTTTAATTTGCTCAATAGAGTAAAGCGCTCATTCATAAATAGCCTAAAAAATATTTTTTGTCTAAACGACCAGTTTTTCATAACTTCCTTCAGTTCAGGTGTTCCTATGAATTTTAGAAAAAGTTCTCTTGATTTTCTTTGGTATTTTATATCATTTATACGTATTGTATTACGCACAAGGATTCGATATACAGCATATGACTCTTTTCTATACACCCACCATAACAACCTTTTGTCCACGTTTTTATCCAAAGCATATTTTGTGTAAATATATGGAATTATGGTTTCAAACATATTTACTAAAAACATATTAAAACCATTGAGTGTAACACTAATTTTTGAAAATCGATGACAAGCTACAATATCATTTATTTGAACGAAGTTTTTGATACTGCTTATTGCTTCAAACATAAATAAATTGTCCTCACCTCCTGCTCGCAATGTTTCAATAAAACGTATGTCTGCAATAACACTTCGCTTAAATAAACATTGCCAAATGTAACACCATGTTTTGTTTTTTCCACGAATATGTCTGTAAAAATCAGTTATAGGATTATCAAAGTATTTCTGTTTTTTATTCTCTATTTCAAGAGGTAATTGTTCTAGTTTGAAATCTTCAGCTATCATCATCATGCGTCCTCGAGCCATATCTGCATTGTGATTCTTTGCTGTATTTAATAGTTTTTTTAAGGTATAATTTGGAATCAAATCATCGTGATCCATCATGAACACATATTCCCCTTTAGCTGATTCTAATCCACTGTTTCGTGCGGCCGATACTCCACCGTTAGCTCTGTTAATTTTCAAAAATCGACTGTCATTCAAAACAAATTCGTCAATAATATCTTCCGATTTATCCATTGAACCATCATTCACACAAATACATTCAAAATCTGCAAATGTTTGTTGCTGAATGGCAAGCAAAGCATCTCTTAAATATAGTTCATCATTATAAATAGGGATAATTACAGATATAGTGATAGGTTCTAAATTCATTTCAAAGTTTAATATTATAAATATTTTTTAGCCAATTTAATAATTCTGTGCGATTTTTTTCCGTTGCCATGTCGAGTGAACCGATGCAACAAAATTGGATATTTGGATTTGTTTTAAAGTCTTTTTGTTTTCGATTTACATAATTATCGCCACGTTTTACAGGCTTCATGTAAAGAAAATTGTTCTTTGTACTTGTTAGAATAGCTCTGTTTGCTTCAAACATTAATAAATAGTAGAGCGCTTGGGTGTTAAATTGTTTTGCACTTCGAAACTTGTGACTTATATTTGAAATAAAAAGTTCCGGATGTTCGGTAAAAAACTTTTCGAGCACACTTTTTTTAAGCGGGTGAGGAATATGTTCTAAATGAAAATAGCGCCATTTTCTGTTTAATTTGCAAGCCGAAGTGATCATTGAATCTTTAAAGCCAATCGGTTTGTGCCCGTTTTTCATAGGTTTAATAAACCACAATAATCTGTCTAACAATATACTACGCCAATGTCCGTAAGCCACAATATTTTCGCCTCTGTACCAATCATCGAATTTTAGAGGTCTCACTAAGAAAAAATCATCGTTAAAATAAACATAGTTTTCGCTCAAGCCAGGAATTCTGAAAGTACAGGTTTCTATGGCTCTACTATTAAAAACCGGAAGGTATTTTTCATATCCTCTAAATAGTACACTGTGATCAACAATCTCAATTTCAATTTTGCTTTCAGGGAAATTCTCCAGAATGAATTCATCCATGCAAGGATTCTGGTTGTCCGAAATTATAAATATTTTACGTACAAATGGGGCAAAACGATATATTGAAGCTATACAGTAAAAAATCTCACCAACCGAGCCATAACGGGTAGAACCGGCAATATCATCCGATTTTCTCGATTGAGAATCTAAAAAAGGCTGTATTTTTTGTTTGTGAGCCGGATCGTTACCATCGACCCATGAAATAACGACATCAACAGCTTGAATAGTATTCATAGTAATTATAAAATTGGTTTAAATCGCTCAGGAACTTTAATTACCATTTTTAACCCAGCCATCGATGGTTTATTCCAAGCATAAACTGGTCGAATATAAGTTTGTATGAGTCGTGCAAAGCAGAACCAATTTTCATTTGACAAAGCATTTTTTTGTGTAATGATGTGCATGGTTTTAGCACGCTTTTGAATATGTTTTTCTCGGCCGGTAGCCATTCTGTCTTTGTCCTGAAAGCGCATCCTGATCATTTCCATATCCACCGAACCGAAATGAAATAAATATAAATTGGGATCAATGCGAAAATTATGTTTTTTTACACGATGAAAACCTGAACCCCATTGCACTGCTTTTGAGATGACCGAAGGCTTGGTGTATCGCGATGATAAAAAGGCGTACTCCCGTTGAGTTAGAAAGGACTTATTATAATCCAGCGTAGGTTCATGCTGCAAATGCTGACCTATATCAATGCCTAAACCTGAAACTGATGGACTAATTTTTATTTCGCTTAGATATTCCAAAAGTGTTTTGCCTAATTTTGGGTCAACTACTAAAAACTCGTCGGCATCTACTCCAATTACAATATCATAAGTTTTCAGTAAATTGGCTGCCACATCAGATAAGAATGCCAATCGTCTTTTTTCTGCAGCTACTACATGCTCTGCAACACGTTCATTATGAATAATATTCGCCTTTCCTGCCTGTTTTGGTATAGGCTGATCAACGCCATCAAGATATATAAATAGGTTTTCTTCGCCCAATTCACCACCATAGTATTGAATCCAACGATTTAGAAAAAACTCATCGTTTCTTGCCATGGTTATGGCACATATTTTTTTCATTTATTGGCAAATTGTCGTTTTATGATTTATCATTCCAATTTGAATTTTTAATAAGTTTTTCGGATTATGTTTAGTTCGGCTTGGCTTTTAAAATCAGGTAATAAATTGGTGTGATGCTAACAATCAAAATAAAATGCTATATGTTTTTAATTGCTTAATGGTATTGTAATCAAACTGAAATCAGCTAAATAAGATATTTGAAGTTTTTGTGATGAAACTAATCGATTTTATATACTCTTACCCAGTCAACTTCCAGAGAACCGGTTGAACCGGTCATTTTAGTTGGAATAAATGAGTTGAAAACTAAGTACATAGCTTCATTTGGTATGTTGTTTTTTGTTCGATAAACTTCAATATTATTTATCATCCAAATTAGTTCTTTGTCAGTCCATTTTAGTGAATAAATATAATATGATAGAGGCGAAATTCCTCTAACAGTTGTACCTTCAAATTTATTTTTATTGATATTCCCAACTTTTATGTGTTTTCCATCGAAGTGAAAAATATTGATTAAGGTCATTTTATTGTCCGATCCCAGCCAAAAAGCATGATTAATTCTGCCGGTACAACGTAATTTAGCACTAAAAACTCCCCCTTTTTGTCTGAATTCATTCGCAGTTTGTATTACATCTGATGAAAAATCAAATTCTTTTTCCACAAAACCATGTATATGATCCCAAGCTTTACTTCTTACTTTTTCATGTTTGGTTCTGAGTGTTAAATGCCCATTTTCAACAGAGATATTTCTACCTTCGTTGTTGGCTTGTTGTTCGTTAGCATACGAATGATTTCCTATGAGTTTAGCACTTTTGTATTTAAAACCAAAATCCCAACGTGAATTGGTTAAAGTATTCCATTGAAATTCATCGCTAAAACTTAGTTTTAATTTTTTGTATTCATTAAATCTTTCGGGTTTTTCGTTCAGATAAAAAACAATATCCGGGTTTTTAGCAAGTTCATAAAAACGTTGTTCCTTGGCATATTCTGGTGTGGTTTTCCAACGATTTTGATTTTGCCAAAAAGCATTTTTAGATTTGAATTCAGGCGTAGAGCATAATTTTTTCAATTCGTTATATTCTTTCAGAATATACGACTCATGAAATCTACAATATATTTTATATGATTTTGAGCGTTCAAAGTTTTTTAAAGTCTGAAGTTTCTCCGAAGTCTTTAATTTGGTTTTGTCGCCTAAATCAACATATTCAGGGCTAGCTTTAAATTCAAGGTATTGCTCAAGTATTTTTGACTTAAGCACTTGAAAATAAATGTTTAAAGCTCCTGAGTTTTCAAGTTTTGCTAGTTTCTTGGAATTTCTATATTCTTCAGTATCTTTATATTTCCTGTTTTGAAGTGTCTTTTTATTTTCAATAAAACTTGAAGATTTTACCTCATGAAATAATGACTTATATTCTGCAAGTTCCAATGAATTTTCAACTTCAGTATAGCGGCGCATACTTTGTGTCAACTCGAATTCCATTTTTTCGAGTTTGGATGTTGGTGTTAACCCTCCAAAAAGTTTTTTCCAAAAGACATTCATAATTTTTTAATTTATAATTAAACAATTGGTTAAGCTTTCTTCTCAAGTATGTTGAGAAATTTCTCGAATAACTTGTATACACTGACTTATATCCGAAACTATTATAGGTTCAAATAGTACGATAGGAATAAATCCTTCGGCAATCATTTTTTCTGTAAGCAAAAATAGTTCATCGTAAAATCCATTTTGATTTACAATAATTGTTTCTTTTTTGTGCTCACCAACAATGCCGGATGCCAAAA
Organism: Paludibacter jiangxiensis; assembly: GCA_945870155.1. Taxonomy (GTDB): domain Bacteria; phylum Bacteroidota; class Bacteroidia; order Bacteroidales; family Paludibacteraceae; genus Paludibacter; species Paludibacter jiangxiensis_A. The sequence goes on from CAMBSB010000001.1 coordinate 67,850, forward strand.
CATCAAACAATTCATCCAACGTTCCAAAACTACCAGGTAGTACAACGAAAATGTCAGCCGCAGCCTTCATCTTCGCTTTTCTTTCGCTCATGCTTTCTACAATTACCAGTTCAGTACAAAGCGAACTTTGTCTGTTCATACGTATCACAGCATCGGGAATAACACCTATAATTTTGCCTTTTTTATTGCTAACACCTTCTGAAATAGAAGACATTAAACCACCTGTTGCTCCACCAAAAACCAAAGTGTGACCATTTTCGGCCATCCATTCACCCAGTTGGTAAGCCGATTGTTTGTAATGTTCGGCTATGTGGTTACTCGAGGAACAGTAAACGGCGATATTCATGGTTTCATTGTTTAGTGTTTCAAGTTTCGTGTTTCAGGTTTTAACATGGAAACCGAAACTTAAAACTCGAAATAATATTATGCATCAATTTTCGCGTAAGTTGCATTTTCTTCAATAAATTGGCGGCGTGGTGCAACATCATCGCCCATAAGCATGGAGAAAACGTGGTCGGCCGAAGCAGCATTGTCAATTGTAACCTGACGTAAAGTGCGATTTTCAGGATTCATTGTAGTATCCCAAAGTTGAATTTCATTCATCTCACCCAAACCTTTATATCGTTGAGTATGAACAGCTCCTTCTACACCTCCGCCAAATTTTTCAATAAATGCCTGACGTTGTAAATCCGTCCAGCAATATTCTTCATTTTTGCCTTTTTTACATAAATAGAGTGGGGGAGTAGCGATGTACAAATAGCCCTGTTCAATTAACTCTTTCATGTGACGGAAAAAGAAAGTCATAATCAATGTGGCAATGTGACTACCATCAACGTCGGCATCGGTCATGATGATTATTTTATGATAACGAAGCTTTTTCATGTTCAAAGCCTTGCTGTCTTCTTCAGTTCCAATAGTAACGCCTAAAGCAGTATATATATTGCGTATCTCTTCACTTTCCAAAACTTTATGTGGCATTGCTTTTTCAACATTCAGGATTTTACCACGCAATGGAAGTATGGCCTGAAACTGACGACTACGACCTTGTTTGGCCGTACCACCTGCCGAATCCCCTTCGACAAGGAATAATTCGCATTTTTCAGGATCTTTGTCGGCACAGTCGGCTAATTTTCCAGGTAATCCTCCACCCGATAGCGGTGACTTGCGTTGAACCATTTCGCGTGCTTTGCGTGCGGCGTGGCGTGCTGTTGCGGCTAATATTACTTTGTCTACTATAGTGCGTGCTGCTTTTGGATTTTCTTCCAGATAATTTCCAAGTGCTTCACCTACAGCCATATCCACCGATCCAATTACTTCGTTGTTACCCAATTTAGTTTTTGTTTGTCCTTCAAATTGAGGTTCGGCCACTTTAATTGAAATTACGGCAGTAAGTCCTTCACGGAAGTCATCACCACTAATTTCAATTTTTAGTTTTTCAAGCATTTTGCTGTCTTCAGCATATTTTTTCAATGTACGCGTTAGTCCGCGACGGAATCCGGCAAGGTGAGTTCCACCTTCTATTGTATTGATATTGTTTACATAAGAGTGAATATTCTCGTTGTAAGAAGTATTGTAAGTCATGGCAATTTCAACAGGAATACCATTTTTTTCGGTCGAAATATGGATGACATTATCAATTAGCTTTTCACGGGCTTCGTCAATATATTCAACAAATTCTTTAAGTCCTTCTTCGGAGTGGAAAACGTCAGCTTTATATGATCCATCTTCGTGAATAGTTCTTTTGTCAGTCAATGTTAATGTAATTCCGGCATTTAAAAACGCTAATTCACGCAATCTGTTAGCCAGAATATCATATTTGTACACTGATTCAATAAAAATTGTTGCATCGGGTAAAAAAGTTACTGATGTACCATTGGTCGTAGAAGTGCCAATTTCTTTTACAGGAAATTTTGGGAATCCACATTCGTATTCCTGCATATATAATTTACCATTGCGAGATACTTCAACATGTAGCAAAGTGGATAAGGCGTTTACACAAGATACACCTACGCCATGTAAACCACCGGAAACTTTATAGCTGTCTTTGTCAAATTTTCCTCCGGCATGTAGAACTGTCATAACAACTTCCAATGCCGATTTGCCTTCTTTTTCGTGCATATCAACCGGAATTCCACGACCATTATCCACAACTGTAATCGAATTATTTTCGTTTATAGTAACGTCTATCATATTACAATGGCCTGCCATTGCCTCATCTATCGAATTGTCAACAACTTCGTAAACCAAATGGTGTAATCCTTTAACACCTATGTCGCCAATATACATGGCTGGACGTTTGCGTACTGCTTCTAAACCTTCAAGTACTTGAATACTACTTGCTCCATAATCGGCACTTGCAATGTTTCTTGCTTTTTCTTCTTCGCTCATTTTTATTGTAATGTTATATAATTCAGGTGTTTATCAGTGTTTTGTTTTTAAGGATATATTGTAAGGGTTTTAAAAATTTTATAATCCGAAAAAACATACAAATATACAAGAAAAAATCGATAAAACCGCAATTATTTAGAATAAATTAGGTATAGGATAATTCAATTTCGTATCATTTTTTTTGAAATTTAGAATTGCTTAAAATTACATGTTTTTATAATTTTAGAGAATACCAAAGTGACAAAATTTTAATTTGCTTCAGAAAGTGTTGTTGTAATTTCAGTCGGATGAGGACTTTTTTTATTTGACAAACGCTTTAAGCGAATGTTGGAAGTAATTATCCAATTAGTTTATATCGTTAAGTGCTAGTTTGTAGGTTTTTAATGCTCTATCACGTGCAAAAGTATGTTCTACTATAGGTTTTGGATAATCAAAAGAATTCAAATCATCCACCCATTTATTGATGTATTTTAATTCAGGGTCATAGCGTTTAGTTTGTTCGGCAGGGTTAAAAATTCTGAAGTAAGGTGCAGCATCACATCCACATCCGGCGGCCCATTGCCAATTACCATTGTTGGCCGATAAATCGTAATCCAACAATTTTTGGGCAAAATATGCTTCGCCCCATCGCCAATCGATCAATAAATCTTTTGTTAGAAAACTGGCAACTATCATACGCACTCGGTTGTGCATTAAGCCTGTGGCATTTAATTGACGCATTCCGGCATCTACAATTGGATAACCAGTTTTGCCTTCGCACCAAAGCTTAAATCCATTTTCATCAATCAACCAAGGTATTTGGTCATATTTTTTTTTGAAAGCTCCATTTTCTACATAAGGAAAATGCATTAAAATAGCCATAAAAAATTCTCTCCAAATAAGCTCATTTAACCAAATTTCGTTTGTTTTTATTGCTATTGAAACTAGTTTGCGTATGCTTATTGTGCCAAATCGTAAGTGAACACTCAAATCACTAGTTCCAACCACAGAAGGAAAATTACGCGTATCGCCATAATTTTTTATTATGTTTAAATCAATAACAGCTTTTGTAAATGGTAGTTCGTTTTTAATAAAACCTATTTCTTTTAATTCAGGAATTTCTATGTTTTCACATTTTATCGTATGTGATAAAAAGCTTTCCGACAAATAGTTGTGATAATTTTTCGGACTAATCTTTTGTTTCCAAATCTTTGAATATGGAGTAAAAATTGTATAAGGGCTGCCATCACTTTTCAACACTTCGTTCCATTCAAATATTACCTGATCTTTGAATGTTTTGAATCGAATGTTTTTTGAATCTAATAAGTTTTCTACTTCTTTGTCGCGCGCCAAAGCATAAGGTTCGTAATCCCTGTTTGTGAAAACAGCATTGACATCATAGTCTTTGGTTAATTCATCAAACACTTCAACCGGATTTCCATATTTAACCAGCAAAGTTGAACCGTTTTTAGCAAATTCTACTTGCAAATTAAGCAATATAATCCGAATTAAATTGACTCTTTTATCACTTTTATCATCTATTTTTGATAGTATGTTTGTGTCAAAAATAAAAAGAGGTAAAACATTCAAATCAGAGTTTAGTGCATGAAAAAGTCCCACATTATCTTCGATTCTAAGATCGCGTCGGTACCAAAAAATATTTACAGCTAATTTTATTTTTGACATAATATCAAATTCTTTCAATTTATTGATTAATTTTGCAACAAAAGTAATTGACTTTTTGAAATGTTTGAAAATAAAATACATTTTTATATATAAATGTTCTCAAAATGCTTTTGGTTTACTTTTTCAATTAAATCACAGTTTTATGAAAGAATTAAACGCATATTCTAAACCTGCTTATGGCTTTAGTAATACACCTTTTGGCGAATGCTTAATTGCATTTTCGGATGACGGAATTTGTGCATTAACGTTTCCCGAAGACAGAGAAAGTGGATTGTTAGAATTGGAACGTAGATTTCAAAATATAAAATTTACTTATGATAATTATAAGGCTGAAAAATATGTAAGACAAATTTTTGAGTTAAAAGAAATGCCGGAATTATATTTAATCGGCACTCCATTTCAAATTTCAATTTGGGAAGCATTGCAACAAATTCCCAAAGGAAAAACAAGTACTTATGCTAAAATAGCCGAAGTTATAGGTCGCCCAAAAGCCGTTAGAGCCGTTGGTTCTGCTATTGGCGCCAATCCAATTGCATTTCTGATTCCTTGTCATCGCGTATTAAGAACCGATGGCGGTTTGGGTGGGTTTAGATGGGGGCTAGAAATTAAGAAAAAAATGTTGGATTGGGAAATAAAATAGAAAAACCATTTTTCAAGCTATATTTTTTGGTCAGAAAATATAGATTCTTCAAAATTCACAAATTGCATCAAATTAACAGGCAATTGCAGCTTTTGCCAATTTAATTCCATCTCTTTGTCAAATGCTGCTTTAATTGCATATTTTGCAGCATATTTAGCATGAGTTGAAACATGCGCTGTTGCTGCGGCATGTCCAGCGGATCGTGCTGCTGCTTTTGCATTTAAATTGACTGTTACTCGTGCTGCGTCATGAGCCGCAAAAGCAAATTTTCGTGCCTCCCCAATTTTTATTTCACCTCTACTCCAGGCTTTTGCAGCTTCTATTGCATTGCGTGGTCTCGCATCCTTGCTGTTTTCTTCAAAGATATTTAGCACATGACCGGCACATTCAGCAGCCCAAAATGTAAGTTGCTTATGCTCTTTTTCAGTCATTTAGTTTCCCTTCATTTTTGAGTTTTTGTAAAAAAATCTGCCAGTTTTTCTCGCGCTTTTCCTTGTTTTTGGTTCGTTGTTCGTCAACAATCCAATTAGGGTATCCATTTTCAAGAAAAACTGCATTGTTAGAGAAGTGCATAACTAAATCGTCTACTATGGATGACATTATATCCAAAGCCATTTTGGCGGTAAATAAACTATCATTATCCAGATAAAATATGAATTTGTTGAAATTTTGAAGTTCTTTTAAATCGATAGATGACTTTAATTTTAATTCTTTTGTTGATGTGTTAAACCATACAATATCTTCCTGATTGAAAATTACTTTATCAGAAATTTTTTTGTCAAAGTTGTTTGAAGCTTTACAATAAAGTTTGGAAGAATCTTGAAGGTTATCAATTGGTTTACAGCCGGTTATTGTAAGGCTGAAAATAGTGATTGTAATGATTAAAAATTGTTTCATATTGTATGTTTAGTAATTAGGTTATTTTGATTTACAATACAAATGTATAAATTTTAAATTATTATCTCAGTAATTATCAATTTCTTTTTTAGTAATAGTCATAATTAATTTATTCTCCTTATTTTTGCATTGAACTTATACATTACATCAATTTTAAGATATGAAACTTACGTTTAATTTTTTGCTGTTTTTTGTTTTTGGTATCCAAATTTTTAGTGCTAATATTGTAGATAAATTCAGAGAAAATGTTTTGTTGCAAAATGCAAATATTAGTTTGTTAGTCAAGGATTTACAAACCAACAAGACATTGTATGATTTTAGACCAAATAACAGTATAATTACCGCTTCAACCATGAAAGTGATCACAACAGCAACAGCTTTAGAGATGTTTGGTCCGGATTTTAGGATGGAAACTAAGCTGGAAATTGATGGCGAAATTACGAAAGATGGTGTTTTAAACGGAAATTTATATATCAAAGGTGGAGGCGACCCAACTTTGGGTTCAGCTAAAATTGGAGAGATTGATTTTCTTTCGAAATGGGTTGGAGCTGTTTTAAATGCAGGGATTAAAAAAATTAACGGCAGGATAATTGCCAATGACTATTTCTTTGAACAACAAGTGATTAATCCCAAATGGACTTGGGAAGATATGGGGAATTATTATGCGCCAGGCATACATGGCATTGCCTATTTGGATAATACATATAAATTGATTTTTAAAACCGGAAAAATTGGTACAAGCCCCGAAATTATACAAATAGACCCTGAAATTCCAGGTTTAGAAATTCAAAATTTTGTAAAAGTTACTGCAACAAACTCGGATAATGCATATTTTTATGGTGCGCCTTTTTCGAACGTTAGAAGTGTTTATGGCGAAATTCCCGCATACAAAAACGAGTTTCCGGTGAAAGGAGATATTCCCAATCCGGGCTTACTTTTGGCACAACATTTTCAAAAAAAACTCAATGAATCAGGATGTGAAATCGTTGAACCACCTGCTTCGGAAAGGATAAATAATTGCAAAAAGTTTGCTATTTACACCCATTATTCTCCTACTTTACAAGAAATTATTAACGAAACAAATATAACGAGTAACAACCTTTTTGCGGAATATCTTTTTAAGCAAATAGGAGCTAAAACCAGTATTCCAGGAACCGTTGACAATGCTATTATCAATATCAAATCATTTTGGAAAAGTAAAGGTTTATCTGTAGATGAGCTTTTTCAGTGCGATGGTTCAGGACTTTCACCATCAAATGCTGTATCTGCAAATTTTTTCGTGGAATTGCTTTTTTATATGAAAGAAAAAAGCAAAAACAGCGATATTTTCTACCAGAGCTTGCCTGTTTCGGGTGAAAGTGGAACACTCAAAACTTTACTTGAAAAATCGCCCTTGAATGGTAAAGTTCATGCCAAAAGTGGTTCAATATCGCGTGTTAAATCTTATGTTGGTTACATTGAATTAAACAATAAAACCCTTGTTTTTGCTCTGCTGGTAAATAATGCCAATGGAACATCCAAAGAAGTAACTAAGAAAATGGAAGAGTTTTTTCTGAATGTTGCTAAGGATAAGTGATTAATGTGATGATGTGATGATGTGATGATTTGAAGATTTGAAGATTTGAAGATTTGAAGATGTGGAGATGTGATGATGTGGAGATGTGATGATGTGATGTGTCAACCAATCTACCACCCAATTAACAAATTAACAAATCAACCAATTAACCAATCAACCAATTAACGAACTAACCAATCAACCAACCCCAATGAACTATAATGAAATGTTTGTTAAAGAAACTCATTCAACAAATGCACTTTTAAAAAAAATGTTGACTGAAGGTACTTATGCTGATAAGTTTTTATTATATACAGATTTTCAGACTGCAGGTAAGGGGCAAATGGGCAATTCGTGGGAATCGGAAAGAGGGAAGAATCTGTTGTTTAGTATGGTGATTTATCCTTTGCATATAGCTGTGAACGAGCAATTTATTATTTCTCAAATTATTAGTTTGGCAATAATAAAAACACTTGAAAAATACGATGCAGGTTTCAGCATAAAATGGCCTAATGATATTTATTGGAACGATAAAAAAATTGGGGGAATATTGATTGAGAATTCAATTCAAGGGAAAATGTTAAAGACCTCAATTATTGGCATAGGATTAAATATCAATCAAAAGGTATTTTTAAGCAAAGCGCCTAACCCTATTTCCTTAGCTCTTATTTTGGGAAAATCAATGAATAGAAAAAATATATTGACTGAGATATTCAATAATTTTGAAGCATTATACAACAATTTTGATGAAAAAAGTATCAAACAATCATATTTCGAATATTTATACCGAAATGCCGGATTTCATTCATATATTGATAACGGAATGGTTTTCAGCGCGAGAATTATGCAGGTTTTAGCTGATGGACAATTAGAACTTGAAACTAGTACGGGCGAGATAAAAAGCTATTATTTTAAAGAAGTGGAGTTTTTAATCTGAAAAGTAAAAAGTTTGTTTCGTGTTTTGAGTTTCATGTTTCGTAATCGGGATGACAGAGTTCTACCTGAGGTAGACAAGTCCGACTTTGTTAAATTATGTTCAGGATAATTGGGTTCAGAATCGGTTTTATTAAAGCTTTGAAGTTAAATTCCAATATTATTCTTTAATTTCTTCATAGTCAACGTATTCTCCTTCGTTTTTAGAAAATACTTTTGATTTCGATTTTTTTGAATTTTCGAAATTTTGACCCGATTCGTTTGTATTATTACTATTTTTTCTTCGTCCAAAACCAAAAATTGAACGAATAAAACCTACCACTGAAACCAGAATAAACAGACCAATAAATAGGATGAAGATAATCAATAAAAATATAAAATTCATTTTATTTTAAAGAATTGAAAAGTTCAATTTTAATTTAATATCGTTTTTTATAAATCAAATTTTATGAGTATCAATATACAGCTTTTGCAACCTGTTTTACACTTTGTGTTGCCATCATGCTGTAAAAATGTATACTTAGCGCACCATTGTTTATCAGGTCTTTAGCTTGTAAGGTACACCACTCTACCCCAACCTGAGCAGCCTGTTTGTCGTCCACACATTTACTTAATTCATTGGCAAATTCCGTAGGCAAGTCGGTATGGAAAATTTTTGGTAAAACAGTTAATTGATTTTTAAAAGTGATAGGTTTTAATCCCGGAATGATGGGAACATTAATACCAATATCTCTACAATTTTTAACGAATTCGTAGTATTTACTATTGTCAAAAAACATTTGTGTAACTAAGTATTCAGCACCGGCATCCACTTTTTGTTTGGCATATTTTAAATCCATTTCAAGATTTGGAGCTTCTTCGTGTTTTTCGGGATAGCAAGCCATACCATACGAAAAAGCTGTAATATTTCCTTTCATTTGTGAACCATCCAAAAACTCTCCGGCGTTAAATTTATTGACTTGAGCCTGAAGTTCAGTAGCATAAGCATGGCCTGTAGGCGAAAACTCTTTTTCGTGTTTTGCTTTGTCGCCTCTGAGTAAAAGCAAATCAGTAATGCCCAAAAATTGCAAATCAATCAAAGCATATTCGGTTTCTTCGCGAGTAAAGCCGCTACAAATTACATGTGGAACTACAGGAATTTTGTATTTATTTTGAATAGCCGTTGCAATTGCTACTGTTCCTGGACGATGTCTTTCGGCAGTACGTTCAAAAAGTCCGTTTTCGGTTTCTTTAAAAACTATCTCGCTTCGGTGCGTGGTTATGTTAATGTATTGAGGGTCAAATTCGCGTAGAGTATCTATTGTGCGGTAAACTCCATCTATGCCATTGCCCTTTAAGGGAGGCAATAGTTCGAAAGAAAAGGCGGTTGATTTGGTCGATTTTATTTTTTCTACAACGCTCATTTATATTATTTGTAGTTTTGAAATTGATTTGTTCTGCATAATAATTTTGGACTGCAAAAGTACAAATTTCTTTTCAAAAAACAGGAAAACAATATTTTAAACCAACATTTTGAAAAAACATAAGGATAATATTTTCGCTATAAAAAAAAAACACTACATTTGCTAAATAATTTTTAGTCGTAAAATTAATAATACCTAAGATATGAAATTCATTCTTTCAAGCACCGAATTGCTTAGCCATTTACAAGCTATTAGCCGAGTAATAAACAGCAAAAACTCATTACCAATTTTAGATAATTTTTTGTTCGACCTCAAAGGTAAAACGCTTACAATGACCGCTTCGGACATTGAAACGACATTGATAACCTCTATGGAAGTTGAAAATTCGGAAGGTGATGGAAAGGTGGCAGTTGCCTCAAAACTTTTGCTAGATACTTTGCGTGAGTTTTCGGAGCAACCGCTTTCGTTTACAATCAATGATTCAAATTTGGCCATGGTAATAAGTTCGGCCAATGGTACATATAATTTTATTGGTCAAAACGGTGATGAGTACCCACGTATGCCTCAATTGAATGACGAAGCACGTGTGCTCAATTTATCGGTCGATCAACTTTCGGCAGGTATTTCAAAAACTTTGTTTTGTACAGCCGATGATGAATTACGTCCGGTGATGAATGGTGTGTTTTTCGATATTGAGAAAGAAAGTTTAACTATGGTTGCAACTGATGCGCATAAATTGGTGCGTTATAAAACCAATCACAGCTCCATTACTATGGGCGATGAAGAGGAAAGAGTTAGCTTTATACTTCCCAAAAAACCGGCTACCATGCTCAAAAATATTTTACCTAAAGAAAGTGGTGAAGTAGAAGTGAGATTTGACTCAAAAAATGCACATTTTAAATTGTCGAATTATACCATGATTTGTCGTCAGGTAGAAGGTAAGTATCCAAATTATAATGGAGTTATTCCAAAACAAAACTCATATAAAATTATTATTGATCGTTTATCGATTTTAAATGCTTTGAAACGCGTGTCTGTTTTCTCAAATCAGGCTAGTAATTTGGTTAAGCTCGATTTCAATGCCAATCTACTGAATATCTCTGCACAAGATATTGATTTTTCAATTTCGGCTGAGGAAACCATCAATTGTCAATTCGAGGGCGATCCAATAAAAATTGGTTTTAAATCGTCATTTTTAGTCGAAATTTTGGGCAATATTAGTTCGGCTGAAGTTATTCTCGAAGTTTCTGATCCATCACGCGCCGGACTAATTTTGCCATTGGAAAATGAGGATAACGAGGAAATTTTGATGTTGTTGATGCCTATGCTTTTGAATGATTAATTTTATAATCAAACAAATAATACCCTAATTATAAAGGTCTAAGGTCGAAAGTCTTTAGACCTTCTTTTTCAAAATATAATAAAAACCAGAGCCCAATTTCTACAACTCAACTCCCCCAAAATGAAACTAAATTTAAAAAATCCAATCGTTTTTTTCGATCTTGAAACTACAGGAACCAATATAGTAAGCGATAGAATTGTTGAAATATCTTATCATAAAGTTTCACCAAACGGACGAGAAGAGACTAAAACCTTGCGTATAAATCCCGGAATTCCCATCCCTAAGAATGTAACAGAAATTCATGGCATTACTGACGCCGATGTTGCCGATTGCCCAAGTTTTAAGGCAGTAGCCAAAGAAATTGCACGCGACATAGAAGGTTGTGATTTGGCCGGTTATAACTCCAACAGATTTGATATACCCTTGTTGGCCGAAGAATTATTACGTGCCGATGTAGATGTGGATTTAATGAAACGTAAGTTTGTTGATGTGCAGGTGGTTTTTCACAAAATGGAAGCCAGAACTTTGGCGGCAGCTTATAAATTTTATTGCGAAAAAGAATTGGTAGGAGCTCATGGTGCCGAAGCAGACACTTTAGCTACTTACGAAGTGCTTCAGGCACAACTCGATCGCTATCCCGAATTGAAAAACGATGTGGAATCATTATCAAAATTTACTACCCAAAACAACAATGTTGACTTTGCCGGCAGAATAATTTACAACGACAAAGGCGAGGAAATTATAAACTTTGGTAAGTATAAAGGCCAAAAAGTTACCGATGTGCTTAAAAATGATATAGGCTATTATGGCTGGATGATGAATAGTGATTTCTCCTTACATACCAAAAAAGTATTGACAAATATTAAATTGAGAGATTTCAATAAGTAAATTTACATTGACCCCTTTTTTTCTGAATGTAAGGACATAAAAAAGCCTACAAATGTATTTAAATACGTATGTAGGCTTTTTAATTTCTTGATTTTCAGTTTATTAAAAATCTATAAGTGACCGCGACAGGATTCAAACCTGTAACCCCCACATCCGTAGTGTGGTACTCTATTCAGTTGAGCTACGCAGCCATTTTTGTTTAGCGAGTGCAAAGATAATGCAATTTTTCAATTCAACAAAGCGAATTTGAATTTTGTCTCAATATTATTTTTCTTTGTTCTCATAATCCTATTTAAACCAACTTAAATTGTTGATATTCTATTTCGAAAATATAAGAAGACTATTGATTACAATATTTTTCAGTTCTTCAAAAATGCTGCTTCAAAATAAATAATACGAATCCTCAAATCCCAATTCTTAACCTATATTTTGCTGGAGGTATACCTGTTTGTTTTTTGAAAATTTTTGAAAAGTGATGTCGGTCATAAAAACCACATTCAAGGGCAATATCTTCAATTTCTTTGTTTGAATGATGCAATATCATAATAGCGTGCTCAATTCTACGCTGTTGAATGTATTTATGAACAGTACATTGCATGGATAATTTAAACAATCGCGCAAAAGAATTAACTGCCAGATTGGCCATATTGCTCAATTGTTCGTTATTTAGTTCTTTATCAATATTTTTATCAATAAAAGATATAACTTTCAATATGCGTTTGTCCACTACAGGGAAATACCAAAGGTTCTCATTTAGGTACTGTAAAGCACTTATAATCAATCCATTTATTTTAATACTCGTGTGAATATTAATATCATTTGGTGAGTCTAAAAGCTTTGTTTTTACAACATTAATTTGTTGCTGCCAAAAATCGTTTATATAAATTTCATAAATGCTTGCATTTATTTTATCGTAAGGGAAACCCAGGTTAAAATGGACAAACAATTGGTCGCACATTCCTTTGAGTTTCAAAAGATCTACCTCAGTAGTTGTTTTGATCACTTTGCCAATTATACTCTCCTCATGTTCATTTTTTTGTTTTTTTATATAGGTTGAAAATGAAGTGTTTGGAGGAATGAGGATTATTTTATCTTTTGTGAGTTCAAACTCTCTGCCATTAAAAGACACAAATGAGCCACCGGTTTCGCTATGGTAAAGCCTCCAAAAAGGAAACGACATATTCTCACATTCCCATTCCGAAAGCATCCAGTATCTGCTACAATGCACTAAAACTCTAAGTTCTTCAATACTTTGTTTTGCTTCCCAAGGATCATATTTTTTATTATCTGATAACTTTTTGAACGAATTAAGCATTTTGTTAGTTTTTTGAATTAAAAATACAAAGATGTTTGTTTTGTACACAAATATGATTTAATTTTACAACTGATTAATAAGCCTATCGCCTATTTTTGTAAAATAATTGTTCAAAATTAATTTAATTTATTATACTATCAAAATTTCAATAAAATGTTAAAAGGAATTTCACCTCTAGTAAGTCCTGAACTGTTAGCAGTTTTGGCACGTATGGGTCATGGCGACGAAATAATTTTGGCCGATGCTCATTTTCCCGGAGAAACATTCAATGGTCGCGTATTACGTGCCGATGGTCTTCGTATTCCCGAATTATTAGCTGCCATTTTACCTTTGTTCGAATTGGATGCTTATGTTCCACATCCTTTGGCCATGATGGCTGCTGTTTCTGGCGATACCCTCGATCCAAAAGTTGAAGAATCGTATTTAAAAAGCATTCATATAAGCAATCCTGACGTACCTACAATTGAACGCATCGACCGTTTTGCCTTTTACGAACGTGCTAAAACTGCTTTTGCAGTGGTTATGACCGGCGAAACTGCAAAATATGGAAATATTCTACTAAAAAAAGGTGTAACTCCATGCTGAGAGTTGGTTTGCGGTTAATTTGTTTATTTGTAAATTAGTAGAAATAATTCTAAATAACCAATGAACTTATAAACCAATGAACAAACTAACTAATTAACCATTGAACAAACAAACCAATGAACTAATTAACCAATGAACTAAATAACCAATCAACTAAATAACAATGACATACAAATCAAAAGCAGCATATTTACCCGGAAATAGCACCGTGGTATTTAAAGATGTAGAATTCCCTACACCCGGACATGGCGAAGTTTTACTCAAAATCAAATCATCAACAATATGTGGTAGCGACATTCGTGCCATTTATCGTGAGCATTTAGGTAAAGGTCCTGAAGGATATCAAAATAAAATTTGTGGTCACGAACCTGCTGGCCAAATTATTTCTTGTGGTCCAGGTATGAAACGATTCAAACAAGGCGACCGTGTGGTAGTTTATCACATTTCGGGATGCGGATGTTGTAATGATTGTCGACGTGGATATATGATTTCATGCAAAAGCGAGTCGCGTGCGGCTTATGGATGGCAGCGCGATGGCGGCATGGCTGATTATATGATTGCCGAAGAAAAAGACTTGGTGCTTTTGCCGGATAGTTTAACTTATACCGATGGTGCACAAATAGCTTGTGGCTTTGGTACAGTTTACGAAGGTTTGGAAAAAATTGGTATTAGTGGAAACGATGCTGTATTAGTAACCGGTTTAGGTCCAGTAGGTTTAGCTGCATTGATGCTTGCAAAAGCCATGGGTGCTGAAAAACTTATAGGCGTTGATACAGTTCCCGAACGCTGTAAAATTGCCATGGAACTTGGATTAGCCGATGAGGTATATGTTTCAGGTTCTGATACTTATGATAAGGTAATGGCAGCTACCAATGGCATGGGTTTCGAAAAAACCGTTGACTGCTCCGGTCATACTTTGGCACGTCAACTTTGCATACGTGCAACCCGCCAATGGGGAAAAATGGTGATGATAGGCGAAGGTGGAACCGTGGAATTTAATCCCAGTCCGGATATTATTCATGACCAAAAAACCATTTATGGCTCATGGGTAACGGCAATTTGGCGTATGGAAGAGCTTGTTGAACGCATTGTTCGCTGGGGAATTCATCCCGAAGATCTGGTAACACATCGTTTTAAATTGGACGATGCCCCGGAAGCTTATTCGCTTATGGCAGATGGAAAATGTGGTAAAGTAGCCATCGTTTTTGATGAAGAAATTAAGTAAATAAAAGCTACATAACCCGAAAAGTATGCCCCCTAACCCCCTAAAGGGGGAACAAATATTAGTATCTATTATTTCAAGTAAACATTTAAAATAAGATGTGACGAACGTTAAATTTTGTTTCATAAATTCCATCTGACATTTAAAAAATTAATTATAAGCAAGATGAATAACGAAAAGAATAAACAAGTCGATGGTAACTTCAACTCCCCCTTTAGGGGGATGGGGGGCCATTTGCAAACAATAAATCCAACATTAGTTCCATACAGAACTTTGTATAATGGAGCAAAAATTCCTGTAATTGGCTTAGGTACTTTCGGCTCAGACAATTACAGTGCTGAAACAATTGCTCAGGCAGTGAAAACAGCTATAAAAATGGGATATCGTCATATCGATTGTGCATCGGTTTATGGCAACGAAAAAGAAATCGGTGTTGCTTTGAAAGAGGTAATTGCCGAAGGAATTGTTACACGCGAAGAATTATGGATAACTTCCAAAGTTTGGAACGATAAGCACAAACAGGTAGTAGAATCGTGCAAACAATCACTTGCCGATTTACAACTCGATTACCTCGATTTATATCTGGTGCATTGGCCTTTCCCTAATTTTCATGCACCAAAATGTGATGTAACTGCCCGTCAACCCGATTCAGTGCCTTATATTCATGCTGATTATATGAAAACCTGGGCACAAATGGAAACTTTGGTAGAAAGTGGTTTAGTGAAAAATATTGGAACTTCCAATGTTACTATACCCAAAATGAAACTGATTTTGCGTGACTGTAAAATTAAACCCGTGTTGAACGAAATGGAAATTCATCCACATTTTCAACAGGCTGAATTGTATCAATTTATGAAAGATAATGGTGTAGAGGTTATTGGATATAGTCCAATTGGTTCACCCGGAAGACCTGAGCGTGATAAAACACCCGAAGATACTGTTGATATGGATGATCCTGTAATTGTGGCTGTTGCTCAACGTCTTGGAGTGCATCCGGCAGTTGTTTGTTTGAAATGGGCGGTGCAAAGAGGACAAATCACAATTCCTTTCTCGGTTAAAACAGATAAAATATTTAATAATTTGAAAGGTATTACTGAAGGACCACTTACAGACGACGAAATGCAGGCAGTTTCAAAAATTGATAAAAATTGTCGTTTAATTAAAGGACAGGTTTTTCTTTGGGAAAGCGCTAAAGGTTGGGAAGATTTATGGGATTTGGATGGCGAAATCACCAAATAGATTTGATTTTATGTAGTTTATAATCAGATATTTTAAATAATTAATGCATCTTGTTGAATATTTTAGTTCGATAAGTTGCATTTTTTATATAATTACATTCAAGATATTATTTTTTCCTTTCGAATTTAAGCTTAAATAACTGACTTAATTATAACCGCGAACAGACAAGAATCTAACTATTTTGAATTTAATTGCAAAAATATTGAATAATGATGTCAGGTAAACGCTTAAACTTTATCTTTTTTGAATTTTACCTGCAATAAAGGAAATTATTGAATCATTTAATTACAATTTATCAATTACAACTAAATTCACATTGTCCATTATTTAAACCTTTTCTTTTTGATGCTAGGTTTTTTAATTTAGAGCATTGGTTTTAGTATTTGGTTTTGCAATAATCAAAAATGCATCGCATTAGTGTATAGGTTATTGAAAAATGACGACAAAATTTGTCAATACTTTTTGATTTTATATTAGTTTATGTAAGTCTTTGATATCAAGTGATATTTTTTTTTGGACGTAACACTTAAAAAACCAAGCTATACACAAATTTTTACTTCTTTGTCGGTTGCCACTCATACGCTCCTGCATCGGGTGCTCCGTCGGCCAGGCGGTTATTACCATTCAAGTCGAGAGGGAATTGTGCTGCAATGCCGGGATCGGCTATGCCACGGGCTGGTGAAACAGAATCGGGCATAAAATCGAAATAAATATCTTTTATTTCATCGTAACTTGTATGTTTAAAAATTGTGTCGTTTTTATTCGACCATTTTATGTTGTTAAATTGCTCAGTTAGCTCATAAGCCACTTTTCGGCGAATATAAGAATTGGCAAATGTACCCTTGTAAAGTTTTATAAAACGGCTGGCAATAATAAATTCAGTTTCCATACCTCCGGCAACAATACAGTTGCGAAACACGGTTTCCATGGGTGCTAAACGATTTAATCCCATTATCAATACAGCCGGCGTTTTGTCGCGGGAACTGGGCTCAAAATCGTTGGAATCGTAGTAATTGGCAATGGTCGATTGCAAAAACACATGTTTGCCCCCACTTAAATATACACTATAACTCCCTGTGTTTGAGATTTCTGAATTACTTACATTCACATTGCCATTTTGAACTACCAATCCATAATATACAAAATTATGTATTTTACAATTGCTAATTTCAAGGCTGGGCAATATATTTCTATCGTTGTTTGAGTAATTTATACCCACATAAGCACTGGTGATATTAACATGATTCAAAATATGTTTTCCTCTGTTCCAAAATAAATAAACCCCACCCCATTGACCTGCAACATAATTATAAGGAACCGGGGTTGAGAATTTAACTTTGTCAAATCTATCGCCGCGCAAAATAATCGGTTTTTGGGCAGTACCTTCCGCCTTTAAATTTCCATATACCAGTAAGTTAGCGTTGTTGTGAAAATACAATTTACAACCTGCCGGGATAGTTAAAGTTTTAGCGGAATCGATGGCTAAATATCCATAAATTAAATAAGGTTTGTTGGTTGTTAAAGTGGTATCGTTTAAAATCAATTTTTCTTTCATCAAAATCATATTCTGACCAAAAGCTTCGAGTCTTACTTTTTGCTTTACACCATTGGTTTCAAACTGTATAGAATCGTCAATTATCACCGGCGAATCTTCGTTATTGGGCTTCACGGTTACTTCCACAAAAATATACATGCTGTCGCGGGCACTAATTTCTAAGTCATTAAATACATTATCTGCATTCAAATAACCATCTACATTGAGCCTGAACTGTGAATTTTTCCCGCCACCCAAACTTATTTTACTTATTTTTAAGGCTTTACTGTTCGGGTTATATACCAAAAATTTTTCGGTAGTACTTCCATTCGATGTAAAAATGGTATCGAATGTGAGCGTGTCAGTTGAAAAAGCAAGGGTATCTTCGGAGCGGTTTGTAAAAATTTCGTCGCTACAACTATTGAAGCTAAGCCAGGAAAAGTTTAAAATTAAAAAAGCAAACAAATGGTATATATTTTTCTTTGGCATAGCAATCATGAGTTTTTAAAACATACTAACGAAAAACTTGTGGAATTATTTTTGCAAATTTACAACAAATGAATTTAAAAGCCAAAAAGTTGATGTGAGGATGTGGTGATTTGATAATGTGATGATGTGGTGATGAGGTGATTTGATGATTTGAAAATTTGAAGATTTGAGCATGTGTGGTTGTATTGTGTAATAAAACAATAAATTATAAGAAAATTAAGCGTTTTTAATTTGAACGATTAGTTAACGTATAATTTATTTTCCCTCATTATTCGCCCTTTAGGGCCTGCCTGCGGTAAGCAGGGGTTAGGGGGCAAGTTTAGGGGGCTGAGTTTTTATGATTTTCTGTTTGTTGAAATTCTGATTTTTAATCGTACTTTTGCAAACAACAAAATTTGATTTTTTAGATTGCTTGAATTATGATTTCAAAAGATGAAGTTTTTCCTATAGGCCAAATAATTAAACCTCATGGTGTTCATGGCGAAATGTCATTTGCATTCACGTCCGATGTGTTTGATAGTGAAGATGTTCCGTATTTTGTGTTTGAAATACAAGGAATATTGGTGCCGTTTTACATCACAGAATATCGATTTAAAACAAACGCAACGGCTTTGGTTAAACTGGATGACATTACTACTGATGAACAAGCCCGACCATTTTCGGGGCTCACCATTTACGTGTCCAATGAATTTCTCGAAAAAGTAGAAGATGCCGAAATTGAACTGGATTATTTTGTAGGATTTCAGTTGATTGACGAAAATGCCGGCACGCTTGGTTTAATTAAAGAAGTAGACCAAACCACTGAAAACGCACTATTTGTAATAGATAAATCCAATGACGAATTACTTATCCCTGTTGGGGATGATTATATTCAAAATATCGATCACAAAAAGAAAATAATACAAGTGCGACTACCAGAAGGATTGTTGGATTTGTAGAGATTTGAGAGAATAAAGAACAAAGACAAAAGAATAAAGACTTTTCATTTTTTTCAACATGCACTTTTTTTATTGGTTTTATAAGTATTAAACAGCTCATTATCAATAGATAAGTGCAATGTGTACTAGCGATACGATAACTCCAAATCATCGTATGACTTGCTTACAAATTCTCAGCCATATTTTCCATTTTTAACTCACCTTTCTCCTTCCCACTCTTTGTAAAATTCATCTAAATAAAGCTCCATAAAGGCATGTCTTTTTTCGGCTATTATTTGGGCTGTTGAGGTGTTCATTCTGTCCTTTAACAGGAGTAGTTTTTCGTAAAAATGGTTGATGGTTGGGGCAGTACTTTTTTTGTATTCTTCTTTGGTCATAGCCAGGTTAGGTGCAATATTCGGGTTGTAAATTTCGCGGTTTTTGAAGCCGCCATAGTTAAAAGTGCGAGCTATACCAATTGCTCCAATAGCATCGAGTCGATCGGCATCTTGTACTATATCTAACTCTATTGATTTAAATGTTACCAATTCTTTTCCTCCTTTAAACGAAATATTGTTGATAATATTGATGACATGCTCAATACTTGGAGCATCGACTTGTAAAGAATTCAAGTATTCCCGAGCTTTTAAAGCTCCCAGTTCTTCATTACCATTGTGAAACTTGGAGTCGGCAATGTCATGTAGTAAAGCCGACAATTCGACAATGAAAATATCAGCTTTTTCAGTGGAAGCTATTTTTCGGGATAATTTCCAAACTCGTTCAATATGCCACCAATCGTGTCCACCTTCGGCACCTTGCAATGTTTGTTGTACGAAATTTATGGTTTGTTTTATAATCTCTTCTTTAGTAGTCATTTAGTGTTAGCATTATTTGATTTATTGATTAAAAAAAACTTCCACTTTTTAATATTATAAAGTGGAAGTTTTTGTAACTTATGTTATTTAATTTGCTGGTATTTAAGCCATTTTATAAACAGTGTTTTTTACCCATTCGGCCCATTGGGCATGTGATTTTGTTTTGTCGAATGTTTGCCAGGGAATAGCTTGACCTATGCGAATAACGAAATGTTTCCCTTTTTGTTTAAACATTTCGTTGGGCAGATACATCATTTCGATATTGAATTTAATACCCAAAAATTTGCGTAGGTTGGCCAGGTTATAAAAAAAGTTAGAATTGCGACCTTCAAAATAAATTGGGACAACGTCCCGTTTATATTGAACGGCTTTGGTAATAAAATTCTTTTTCCATTCTAAATCACAAATTTTCCCTTTCGACTTGCGCGAACACATACCAGCAGGAAATGTAACTAAATGATTGTCTGATTCATACAATTGTTGCATCAATTCGGCATGACCCTTTACCTGATTCCCAAATTTATTCACCGGCACAAACATTTCTTTCATAGGATGCAGGTTAGCCATTAAATCGTTTGAGAAAAACCTGACTTTTCCATCATAATGTTTCCCAATCAGGTAACCGGTAGCAATGCCATCGAGCCCACCCAAGGGATGATTGGAAGCAAAAATATATTTTCCACCTTTCGGGGGCAAGTTTTCCCTTCCTTCAACATCAATGGACATTTCCAAGTACTTAAATGCAGCTTCAATAAAATCGAGATTTTTTAAATGCGGATTTTCCTTAAAAAACTGATTGAATTCATCTTCGTGTACAATTCTTTTCAGGTAATTGACTATAAACTTGGGAACTTTTGTTTTTGGAGCGCGTGTTTTAAGCACTTTGGCTACATCTATTTTAATTACTTCCGGGTTATCCATTGCTTTCAATTTTCTGATTTGCGTTAATTCGGTACAAATGTACAAAAAATGAATTAATTTAAAAAACCAACAATTTTCCTTTGAAAAATGATTTTTCTGCTTTATCTTTGCATATTAATAATTTATACCCCCACTTTACCACACTTTTATTCAATTTGACATTTATTTCTATTAAAATACAGTAATATAAATGTTTATGCAATTTATTTGTATGTCAATTATTGTTGAAAAGCTGTTTATAAAACATTCAAAACTGCAATAAACTGTTGAAAAGGCCTGTTGATAAATTTTTGTGGTGAAAAGTGGTGAATTTGAAAAACTTTATATACTTTTACCGTGTAAAATTTATATCAATTTATTATGTCCACATTTTTAGGAAAATATGAAGCAAAAGCCGATGTAAAGGGGAGAATATTCATCCCTGCGGCTTATCGTAAAATATTACCTGAGGGTGAAAAAGATAGAGTTGTGATGAGATTGGATGATGATAATGATTTTTTAGTAATTTATCCTGAAAGTGTTTGGAATAAAAAAATGGATAAATTAGAAGAAAATACTGATGAGTGGACACCTGAAGATGAATTATTTCAAATGCAGTTCGTGTCTGAAGCCGAATACCTGGATATTGATTCTCAAGGAAGAATATTATTGTCTAAAAAACATCTTAAATCTATTTCAATAGAAAACTCGGAAGTGTTGTTTGTAGGCATGAAAAATAAATTTACTATTTGGAGCAAAGCCAAATATGAACAAACATTAATGCCAAGAGCGGAATTTGCCAAGCTTAAAAGGGAAAAAATGTCGAAAAAAGCTCTTACCCAAGACGGGGAATAAGATTTGAATATTGCTGACTTACATGATTTTGATTATTAAAATCAACTTACCGACATGAAAAACAAACAAAAACATTCACAAAAAGAAAGCAAATTAGCTGCTCCATCTCTACATGTTGGGGAGGTGGCAAATGTTGATATTTATCATACACCTGCCTTGCTTTCTGAAACCATGGATGGGCTGAAAATTCAACCCGATGGTGTATATGTGGATACAACTTTTGGCGGCGGTGGTCATTCAAAAGAAATATTAAACCGTTTAGGCGAAAATGGAAAATTGTTGGGCTTCGACCAGGATTTGGATGCGATAAAAAATGTAGTTGACGACAAGCGATTCATTTTTGTGAGAAGCAATTTTAAATACCTGAAAAATTTCCTTCGCTATCACGGCATTGAAAAAGTGGATGGTATATTGGCTGACTTAGGGGTTTCTTCGCATCATTTCGATGAAGCTGACCGTGGTTTTTCATTCAGATTTGATGGAGCTTTGGATATGCGTATGAATACCGAATCGAAAATTACGGCCGCCACTATTCTGAATAATTATGAAGAAGAGCAATTGGCAAATGTTTTTTATTTGTATGGCGAGTTACACAATTCACGAAAAATAGCCCGCACAATAGTTCAATGCAGAGCCAAAGAGCCAATAGAAAGGATTTTTCAGTTTATCGAAATATTAAAACCATATTTTGGCAGAGAAAAAGAAAAAAAAGATATGGCCCGTGTTTTTCAGGCTTTGCGCATTGAAGTCAACAAAGAAATGGAAGTTTTGGAGGCACTTTTAAAGCAAAGTTTAGAAGTTTTGAAACCTGAAGGACGCATTGCAGTTTTAACATATCATTCGCTGGAAGATAGATTGGTTAAGAACTTTTTTAGAAGTGGCAATTTTGAAGGAACTTTGGAAAAAGATTTTTACGGAAACATAATAGCGCCATTAAAACAAGTTAACAGTAAAGTTATAATAGCAACCGAACGAGAAGTAGCACAAAACCCAAGAGCCAGAAGTGCGAAATTACGTGTTGCATACCTCGCTTAAAAATACTGTAGATTAAATTAATTAAAAAAAAGTACTCTTAAATTATTACAAACATGGCTTGGTTTAAAAAAATAATTGGAGAAGATAATTCTAAGGCTTTAAACTCCCTTAGCTTAAAAAAAATATTAGGTGGAACTATTTTTACTACTGAGTTTTTCAGGAAACAAATATATGTAATTATTTTAATCTGCATTCTTTCATTTTTTTATGTCGACAATAGATTTTATTGTGAAACTCAAATGTCGAAAGTAATAGAATTAAAAAAGAAAATTGAGGATTTAAAATACGAGTCCTTAACTATTTCGGCTCAACTTATGAATATTAGTCGGCAATCGAATGTAATAAAATTAGTAAAAGAAAAAAACTTAAATCTTGTAGGTACAGAAACACCGCCGGTGGTAATTGACACTAAAAAAGACACAGTGAATTAAAAATTAAGGATTTAAAGGAATAAACAAAATGGCTGACAAGAGACAAGACATAGTACTGCGTTTTGGAATTGTATATTTTATTATACTTATTTTGTTTTCGTTGGTAATATACAAAATTGTTGTGATTCAATTTTTCGAAAAGAAAGAATGGATGGCTGTAGCGTCAAAAAATAACAATAAATCAGATATTAATGTCAACCCAAACAGAGGGAATATTTTTGCTTGCGATGGTCGATTAATGGCAAGTTCCATCCCTATGTACAATATTTATATGGATACCCGTGTACCAGCCCTACACAATGATACAAATAAATTATTCAGAGAAAAAATTGATTCAGTTTCCCTTTCTTTAGCTAATTATTTTAAAGACAAGTCGAAATCAGAATACAAATCAATGATTACCAAAGCATTTCGTGAGGGCAAGTCAGAACTTCTTCTATACCCTGAACGTATTTCTTATGCCCAACTCAAAGACATACGGAAAATGCCATTGTTCTGTCTTGGAAAATACAAAAGTGGATTAATAACCAAAGAATATCTACGACGTGAAAAACCTTTTGGATCATTGGCTTCGCGTACTATTGGCGATATTTATTTGGATGAATCAATTGGAGGAAAAAACGGTTTAGAGATGTTTTTTAATGACCAATTAAAAGGCAAACCCGGAATTTCAGTTCGCCAAAAAATTGCGAACCGATATGAAGAAACCATTCAAGTAGAACCGGTAGATGGATTGGACTTAGTTACAACAATTGATTTAAATTTACAAGATATAGCTGAGAGTGCTTTAATTGACAGTTTAAAATCATTCAATGCCGTTTCAGGCTATGCCATCTTGATGGAGGTAAAAAGCGGCGAAGTGAAAGCCATCGTAAATTTACAAATAAACAAAGACAGTACCTACAGCGAAAATCAAAATGGTGCCGTTTCCGATTTGGTAGAACCCGGCTCAACTTTTAAAATTGCATCGCTAATGGCGGTAATCGATGATGGAAAAGCAAAAATTACGGATGTAATTCACACTGGTACAGGACATTTTGATTTTTATGGATCGGATATGGTAGATCATAATGCTGCCAAAGGTGGATTTGGCGATATAACTTTAGCCGAAGCTATACATGGATCTTCTAACATAGGTATTTCAAAGGTAATTGAAAGTGCTTATGGTCAAAATCCATCAGAATTTGTGGATAAACTTTATACCATGGGCTTAAACGAAAAAATGGATTTGGAAATTCCCGGAAATGCCGGACCAAAAATCAAACATCCCAAGGACAAATCATCTTATTGGTCAAAAACCACGTTGCCTTGGATGTCAATAGGTTACGAAACTCAAATTCCACCCATTTATACCTTGGCATTTTATAATGCTATAGCTAACAATGGGAAACTGATAAGACCATTTTTTGTGAAAAGTATTTTGAAAAATGGACAAGAGCTAAAGAAATTTGAAACAGAAACTATCAGAGAATCAATATGTAAACCAAGTACTTTAAGCATAGTTAAGGAAACATTGTTGGGGGTAATTGAAGCTGAAAAAGGAACTGCGCACAATGTACATTCCAAATTTGTACGAATTGCCGGAAAAACCGGTACAGCCCAAATATCGAAAGGAAAAATTGGATATAAATCGGGAGGAAAAACTCATCAGGTTTCTTTTTGCGGTTATTTCCCTGCAAATAATCCTTTATATACATGTATAGTTGTAATTCGTGAACCACGTAAAGGGTATCCTTCTGGTGGTAGAATGGCGGGATCGGTATTTAAAACTATTGCAGAACAAACTATGGCACTAAAATCGAATTTAAATCCGGATGGTTATATCAAAGACACTTCATTGATATTTAAACATTTACCCAGCATAAAATCGGGATATTTCAGTTCCATTGAAACAATTGCAAATGATTTGAAATTTCCACTCACCGGGCAAAAAAACAAATGGGTGAGCGTAAGTTCTAATGAGAATGCATTAAAAACGGAACAATTTTTAGTATATAAAAATAAAATACCCAACTTAAAAGGTATGGGTGCAAAAGATGCTTTATTTTTAGTAACACAATTAGGTTTAAGAGCACAAATTACCGGTAGAGGCAAAGTAATTTCTCAAAACCTAAAACCGGGTACAACACCAAAATATGGTGATATTATTAAATTAAATTTTGAATAATAAATACTCTATTTATATGATTTTAAACGAATTAATTCAACATATTCTGATTAAAAAATCAATTGGCAATAGCGAAATCAATGTGAAAAGTATTCAGTTTGATTCGCGCAAAGTGAGTATGGATTCACTATTTGTTGCTACCAAAGGATCGGCAACCGATGGCCATGACTATATTGAATCGGCTATAAATCAGGGTGCAAAAGCAATAATTTGCGAAACAATACCTGAAAAAATTACTGAAGGTATTTGCTATCTTCAAGTAGTAAATAGTTCGGATGCACTAGGTAAACTAGCTTCTGCTTGGTTTGATTTTCCTTCGAGTAAATTAATATTAGTTGGAGTAACCGGCACAAATGGTAAAACCACTATTGCTACTTTGCTTTATCAACTTTTTCGGGAATTGGGATTCAAAACCGGCTTATTGTCTACTGTCTGTAATTACATTGACAATCAAACTGTTGAAGCCACACATACCACCCCCGATTCGTTGACATTAAACGAATTGCTAGCCAACATGGTAGACGCAGGTTGCAAATATGCATTTATGGAAGTAAGTTCACATGCTATTGATCAAAGTCGTATAGCCGGTTTGGAATTTGATGGGGGAATTTTTACCAATATTACGCGTGACCATATTGATTATCACTTGACTTTTGAGAATTATTTAAAAGCAAAAAAAACTTTCTTCGATTCACTTCCATCCGATGCTTTTGCACTTACAAACGCTGATGATAAAAATGGGATGGTGATGCTTCAAAATTCAAAAGCAAAAAAATACAGCTATTCTTTGCGAGGAATGGCCGACTTTAAAACTAAAATTTTAGAACATGGCTTTGATGGTATGTTGCTCGATATGAACGACAGAGAAGTAAATGTATCATTTATTGGTAAGTTTAATGCCAGTAATTTATCGGCAGTTTACGGGGCAGCTGTTTTACTCGATCAGGACGAACTAGAAGTTTTACGCATTATAAGTTCACTTAAATCTGTATCCGGCCGATTTGAAACGCTTCATGCACCACTTGGATATACTGCAATTGTGGATTATGCTCATACGCCTGATGCGCTGAATAATGTAATTTCAACCATTAATCAGATATTGGAAGGAAATGGGCGGCTAATAACAGTTGTGGGTTGTGGTGGAAATAGGGACAAAGGTAAACGCCCAATGATGGCTCGCGAAGCAGTAGATGGCAGTTGGAAAGCAATTCTAACTTCTGACAATCCACGCAATGAAGAACCTCAGGACATATTAAATGACATGATAGCCGGACTGGATGTAGTACAAAAAACAAAAAGCCTGGCTATAGTTGACAGACGTGAAGCCATAAAAACAGCATGTGCGTTGGCACAGAGCGGAGATGTGGTTTTAATTGCCGGCAAAGGACATGAAGATTATCAGATAATTCAGGGAGTGAAGCATCATTTTGATGATAGAGAAGAAGTGAAGAAGTGTTTTTAAAAAAGTTTCGTGTTTCGTCTTTCAAAGACTTAGTCTTAAAGCCCCCATTTGGGGGTTGGGGGTCTTTACTCTTTTATCTTTTACGAATTAACAATTAATAAAAATAAATTATGCTGTACCATTTATTCACCTATTTAGACAAAATGTTTGATTTTCCGGGAGCCGGAATGTTCAACTACATATCGTTTCGTACAGGTTTAGCTTTCATTTTGGCATTGTTGTTATCTACCTTTATCGGTAGGCGAATAATTGACTATCTGCAAAAAAAACAAATTGGTGAAACCATACGCGACCTTGGCCTGGAAGGTCAAATGAGCAAAAAAGGAACTCCTACCATGGGTGGAATTATTATTATCATTGCCATACTTGTACCAACTATTTTGCTGGCGGCATTGAATAATATCTATATCATTTTGATGTTGATAACAACTATTTGGCTTGGTATTATTGGCTTTGTCGACGATTATATTAAGGTATTCAAGAAAAACAAAGAAGGATTAAAAGGCAGATTTAAAATTGTTGGGCAAATTGGTTTAGGGCTAATTGTTGGTTTAACAATGTATGTAAGTCCTGATATAGTTATTCGTCAAAACCTTGAAGTAAAAGGTGAAACCAAAAGGGTGGAAAATGTGCTCTATGCAAAACAAGATGTAAAATCGACTCAAACAACCATTCCATTTTTTAAAAACAATAACCTGGATTATGCCGATGCTTTTAAATGGGCAGGTAAAGATTCGCAAAAATATGGTTGGATTCTTTTTGTTTTAGTTTCCATTTTCATTGTAACAGCAGTTTCGAATGGTGCAAACCTCACAGATGGTTTAGATGGCCTAGCGACAGGAAGCTCGGCAATTATGGGTGTAATTTTGGGGATACTGGCTTACGTGTCTGGTAATGTGAACTATGCCGGGTACTTAAACATCATGTATTTACCCGGAACAGGCGAGTTGTTAATTTTCGCAGGGGCTTTTATTGGTGCTACTATTGGTTTTTTATGGTACAATGCATTTCCGGCTCAGGTTTTTATGGGCGATACCGGCAGTTTAACTTTGGGTGGAATTATTGCCGTATTTGCATTATCAATTCATAAAGAATTATTGATTCCAATTCTATGCGGTGTTTTCTTTGTTGAAAGCTTATCGGTAATGATACAAGTTTCCTATTTTAAATTTACAAAACGAAAATATGGCGTTGGAAAGCGAATATTTAAGATGACACCCTTGCATCATCATTATCAAAAGCCCGGAAATGCGGGTTTCGAAGCTTATTTTCAGCGACCCTTACAAGCAATGCCGGAATCAAGGATTGTTATCCGTTTTTGGATAGTAGGAATAATTTTAGCTGCAATCACAATTATTACCCTGAAAATCAGATAAAATTCATTGACGAGTTAATTTAATGGCTTTCATTAAATTTAGGACTAGCTAAACGATAATAATTTAAAAAACATACATAAAGGTATGAAACGTATAGTAATTTTAGGAGGAGGAGAAAGTGGTGTTGGAGCTGCTGTTTTGGCTAAAAAACAAGGATTTGATGTGTTTCTTTCCGATATGTCGGAAATAAAAACGCAGTACAAAGAAATCCTTGTAAAAAACGAAATTCAATGGGAAGAAAAGCAACATACAGAGGATTTGATTTTAAATGCTAATGAGGTAATTAAAAGCCCCGGCATCCCTGACAAGGCTCCTTTGATAAAAACACTTAATGCTCAAAATACACCAATCATCTCCGAAATTGAATTTGCAGGAAGATTTACAAAAGCTAAAATGATTTGTATCACAGGAAGCAACGGTAAAACCACAACGACTATGTTGATTTACCACATACTTAAAAATGCCGGGTTAAATGTTGGCTTAGCCGGAAATGTTGGCCAGAGTTTAGCTTATCAGGTAGCAACTGAAAATTTTGATTACTATGTGGTGGAATTAAGCAGTTTTCAATTGGATGGTATGAATGAGTTTAAAGCTGACGTTGCCATTTTACTGAATATTACACCTGATCATTTAGACAGATATGATTATAATTTTCAGAATTATATCGATTCGAAATTCCGTATCACTCAAAATCAAACTGAAGCCGATGCCTTTATATTCTGGGAAAACGATCCGGTAATTAAAGCAGAATTGAGCAAACGTAAAATAGAATCGACCATATATCCATTTGCTATAGAGCGAAACGAAAAAACAAAAGCATTTATCGAAAAAGATGAACTTATAATACAAACACTTAAAAATCTGATTATTATGCCTGCAACAGAACTTTCATTAAAAGGCTTACATAACACTTATAATTCAATGGCAGCAGGTTTAGCGGCATCAATTGTTGAAGTAAAAAAAGATAGCATTCGTCAGTCTTTACAAGATTTTCAAGGTGTAGAACACAGACTAGAATATGTTGCAACTGTGCGAAACGTAAAATATATTAATGACTCTAAAGCTACAAATGTTAACTCTTGCTGGTATGCTTTGCAAAGCATGCAAACACCTGTTGTTCTTATTTTAGGAGGAACTGATAAAGGTAATGATTATTCAGAAATTGAAAATCTGGTACTCGAAAAAGTTAAAACCTTAATATTTATGGGACTTGACAATTCGGCTTTACATAAGTTTTTTGATGGGAAATGTAAGAATATTATTGATGTTGATTCTATGGAAAGTGCTGTAAATGAATCATATAAATCAGCGTCGGCTGGTGATACTGTGTTGTTGTCGCCATGCTGTGCCAGTTTCGATTTATTCAAAAACTACGAAGACAGAGGGAAACAATTTAAAGCTTGTGTGAGAAATTTGTAAAATAGAGTAATCAGAAAAAAATAATTACACGAACTTATTTACTTATCACAAACCAATATATATAACGCTCAATTATCTGACAAACAATGGACTCACTACTCAAAAGATATTTAAAGGGAGATGCAACAATCTGGATGGTTTTTGCAATGCTTTGTATTGTTTCTATAATTGAAATGTATAGTGCTTCAAGCCAATTGGCTTATAGTGCAGAGAGTCATACAGCACCCATGCTTCGTCATGTTGGTTTTTTAGCCTTAGGAGCAATATTGGCCGTAATTGTTCATGTCATCCCGTATCGTTTTATCAGGCTTTTTGCTTATGTGGGATTGGTTTTGTCTTTCTTTTTACTTATATTTGTATTATTAAAAGGTGAAAAATCTAACGATGCTTCAAGATGGCTAACCATATTTGGATTTAAGTTTCAACCTTCGGAATTGGCCAAAATATCTGTTATAGTAGTTGCTGCCGATTTTATTTCAAGAATAAAAAATCATAAAACTGACGAAAAAAAATACTTTTGGAGTACAGTATTGATGCTGGCGGTAATTTGTCCGCTTATTTTACTAGAAAATTTTTCAACCGCTTTTGTGCTTTTTGGAGTTGTAATGCTCATGATGTTTATTGGCAAAGTTTCATTAATTCGATTAAGTTTACTCGGGGTTAGTTTGGTATTTATGCTTGTCATGGGCTATACAATTGTGAAAAATGTACCAAAAGAAAGTATGCCAAAGTTTTTTGATAGATCATATACTTGGGTAGGACGCATCGATAGATTTACCGAAGAAAAGGATAAGACCCAGAAATATGTTATTACCGATGAGAATTTGCAAGAACAACACGGTAAAATTGCGATTGCACGTGGTGGGTTTTTTGGACTGGGACCGGGCAACAGCATTCAAAGAGATTATTTACCTCAAGCTTATTCCGATTTTATATATGCTATAATTGTGGAAGAAACGGGTTTAATTGGAGGTGTTTTTGTGATACTACTCTATTTAATATTGCTTTTTAGAGCAGGCAAAATTGCAACTGAAAGTCCATCTGTTTTTCCGGCAGTGCTAGTGATTGGGCTGTCGTTGATGATAGTAATTCAAACATTTGTAAGTATGTCGGTTGCAACCAGTTTGGGTCCGGTTACCGGGCAACCCTTACCTTTAATAAGTCGTGGAGGTACTTCTACTTTAATTACGTGTATTTATTTTGGAATAATATTAGGAATCACGAGTCAGATTAAACAAAAAGAAGACAAAACCGTGAATAATATGGACGAAAAACGCGAAGAAAATATTCCGGTTGTAAATATTGCAGAAATTTAAAAAAAATTGCTTAGTTAAAGTTGATATAAGTAGAAAAGAGGCTAATATTAAAAATTCAATTTCAAAGAATATGGTTAAACATAAATTTATAGTCAGTGGTGGAGGAACAGGGGGGCATATATTTCCTGCAATAAGTATAGCCAATGCTTTGAAAAAAAGATTTAAAGATGCTGATATTTTATTTGTTGGTGCTATAGGTCGCATGGAAATGGAAAGAGTTCCAGCTGCAGGATATGCAATTGAAGGCTTGCCTGTAAGTGGTTTCGACAGAAAAAACATGTTGCGCAATTTTAAGGTTTTGCTAAATCTTTTCAGTAGTATAATCAAAGCCCGCAGTATAATTCGTAGATTTAAACCTGAAGTTGTTATTGGCGTTGGCGGATATGCCAGTGCGCCGGTATTAAGAGCTGCATCAGCTTTTGGCATAAGTACTTTAATTCAAGAGCAAAATTCTTATGCAGGAGTAACAAATAAATTGTTAGCAAAAAAAGCTGCAAAAATTTGTGTTGCTTATGATAATATGGAAAAATTCTTTCCGGCCGATAAAATTGTAAAAACAGGAAATCCTGTTCGCCAGGATTTATTCAATGTAGCTCCAAAAGCCAAAGAAGCTTATGAGTTCTTTGCTTTCGACACCACAAAAAAAACTTTACTGATTGTAGGTGGAAGTTTAGGGGCACGTACAATTAATCAAAGTGTAATAGCCTGTCTGGAAATGATACATAAAGCTGATATACAAGTAATTTGGCAAACAGGTAAGTTTTATATCAATGAGGCTTTAGCAGCTGCTCAGCCATTTCAATCGCCCGGTTTATTGGTTACAGATTTCGTGTCACGTATGGACTATGCTTATTCAATAGCAGATTTGGTAATTTCCAGAGCTGGTGCAAGTTCAATTTCGGAACTTTGTTTGTTGGCAAAACCTACAATTTTAGTACCTTCGCCTAATGTGGCCGAAGATCATCAAACACAAAATGCATTGGCATTGGTGAACAAAAATGCTGCCGTAATGATTAAAGATGTGGAGGCAAAAGAATTACTTATTCCCAAAGCCTTGAACTTATTACAAAATGACACAGCCTTAAACCAGTTGTGTGATAATATTTTAAAACTTGCCGAGAAAAATTCGGCAGAAAGAATTGTAGATGAAATTGAGAAATTATTATCAAACAGCTGATTATCGGATTTTTTAAACCATTAGAACAAATGATTAACTACAACAAATATTATTTTCTGGGCATTGGCGGCATAGGCATGAGTGCCCTGGCAAGATATTTCAACCTGAAAGGATTTCAGGTTGGCGGCTACGACCGAACCGAGACCAAATTAACTATTGATTTGCAATCGGAAGGAATAGCTGTAAGTTTTGATGAGCAGATTGCTGCAATACCCAATCAATTTCTGGATTCCAAACAAACTTTGATTGTTTTAACACCAGCAATACCTGAAGACCATTTACAATTAAATTATTTCAAATCAAATGGTTTCAAAATACTTAAAAGAGCTGAATTATTGGGCAATATTACCCGTCAGAGCAAAGGAATTTGTATAGCCGGTACACATGGAAAAACAACTACTTCAACCATTACAGCTCATTTACTATATCAATCGCAGGTTGGATGTAATGCTTTTTTGGGTGGCATATCAAATAATTACAATACCAATCTTTTACTCTCTAAAGATAGCAATTTGGTAGTAATCGAAGCCGATGAGTATGATCGTTCGTTCCATCAGTTATCACCTTTTATGGCTGTTATTACATCTGTCGATGCCGACCACTTGGATATTTATGATTCTGCTGAAGCTTTTCGTGAAAGTTTCGAGCATTTTGCGTCTTTGATTCTACCTGGTGGCGCTTTGATAATCAAAAAAGGCTTAGACATTAACCCTAAACTGCAAAAAGGCGTTAAAACTTACACCTATTCAATGGATAATGGAGGTGATTTTCATGCCGAAAATATTAGAATAGCTAAAGGTGAAATTATATTCGACTTTGTAACTCCCACTAATACCATTGCCGACATAAAATTGGGTGTTCCGGTATTAATTAATGTTGAAAACAGTGTTGCAGCTATGGCATTGGCATGGCTCAATGGTGTTAGCAAAGAAGAAATTCGAATGGGAATATCCTCTTTTTCCGGGATTTACCGCAGATTTAACGTGGTGTACAAATCGGAAAAAGTGGTGTATATGGACGATTATGCCCATCATCCAAGCGAATTAAAAGCAAGTATTTCATCAATTCGCGCATTATATCCCGGACGCAAAATTACCGGTATTTTTCAACCCCATCTTTATACTCGAACCAGAGATTTTGCAGAAGATTTTTCAAAATCACTTTCAAAGCTCGATGAATTAGTCTTATTGGACATTTATCCTGCGCGCGAATTACCAATAGAAGGGGTTAGTTCTGAATTAATTCTTGACAAGGTTGAACTTGAAAATAAAACTATTTGCTCAAAAGAGCATTTGCTTGATTTGTTAAGTGAAAAACAACTGGATATTGTTGTTACTTTTGGTGCAGGCGATATTGATAAAATGGTACCTTTAATCAAAAACCTGTTAAAACAAAAAAGTTGATTTTAACTGTATTGAACCAAAAAATTGAAGTAAATTAAGAGATGAAAATTTCAAAAATCGGCATATTTTTTATAAGTCTTTTCATTAGTCTTATCGTGGGCTATATGGGATATACCATCTGGTGTTTTTCGGACAAGGATAAAGATGTGGTTTGTAAAGAACTTAATATAGTATTTACCGATAAATTCAATATTGAGTTAATTTCAAAGGCTGAAATTTCTAAAATAATTGAAAATAACGAACTAAATCCTTTAGGTAGTTCATTCAGAAAAATTCACACTGAATCAATTGAAGATTTACTGCTTCGAAACCCAATGATAAAGAAAGTAGAATGTTATAAAACGCCTTCGGGAAAAATTCAGCTTGAAATTGAACAAAGAAGACCAAAATTTATTATTGCCGGTCATGAATGTTATTATATTGACACCGAACGAAAACTTATACCAATTTCATTAAGTAATTCATTTTATGTTCCAGTGGTTTCGGGTAGAGTTACTCATTCGTTTGCAAAAGGTAAAATGTTCGATTTTATAAGCTTTATCGAAAAAAATCCATTCTGGAATGCACAGATCGAACAAATTTATGTTTTGGACGATTTAAGCATCGAACTAATTCCAAGAGTAGGAGATGCGGTAATTTATCTTGGAAAGCTGGAGAATTACGAAGTCAAACTGAACAACCTTTACCAACTTTACAAGCAAGGCTTTAATGTAATAGGGTGGAATAGATTTAAAAGAATTGATTTACAGTATAAAAATCAAATTGTTTGTTTAAAAAACGAAGCTGAACTAAAAAAACTTCCAGTTGACATTGTTCAAAGTATGGATAGCATTGATCTTAAAAAATTATGAATTCAAATATATATGTTGCCATTGATTTAGGTAGTTCTCGTATTTCAGCCTTAGCAGCCGAAGTTCAGGAGAATGGTTTGTTAAGGATAATCGGCGACGAATCGAAAACATCCGATGATATTAAACATGGTGTGGTTGAACAGGTTTCAGGCGCAGCATTTAAAGTAAGTGAGATAGTTAAACTTTTACAAAATAGTTCCCGAATTTCAGATATTGATTACGTATCGGTTAGCATTGGTGCCAAAAGCATGAAACATTATCCCGTTTCTGTAAATCGATTTGTAGGATCTACAAACACTGTTTCTGAAAGTTTGATTGCAGAAATGCGAAGTATTTGTAAAGCTAAGGTGCAGGGTGAGAATGTATATGTTTATGATGTTATTCCATTATATTATGAGCTTGATGGTAAACGCGTTGATAATCCTATTGGTTTAAATGCGACCCAAATAACAGGTAAATACAATGCTGTATACGGTAATATAAAAATCAAAGATGAAATTCAAAGATGTTTTGAACGAACAGGAATAAGTTTAGAATATCAGCCAATTGCTGTTGAAACTCTTTCAACAGCTGTTCTGGAAGCTACTGAAAGAATTAATGGTTGTGCTATTATCAATTTTGGAGCCACTACCACTACCTTATCTGTATATAAAGAGGATGCTTTGCAAAAAATGTTGGTTGTACCTTTAGGTGGACATAATATTACCAAAGATATACAAGAATTGGGTATCAGCGAAGCAAATGCAGAACGTTTGAAGTATTTAAAAGGCACAGCCCTTGAATCTACAGTTGATAATCCAATTTATATTCAAATACCTGCTCTTGAACCGAATAAAGATGATGTACGTATATCAACCAAGTTCTTGGCTAAAATAATTGAATCTCGCTTAGATGAAATAATGAAACCAATTTTCAATGAAATAAATTCAATGAAATCTTCATTACCCGCTGGCGTAATTATTTCGGGAGGAGCTTCAAAGTTAAATCATCTGTCCAATTATATTGCGGAAAAATCAGGTTTTGAAGTTAAATTTGGCAAACATAAGGAATGGCTTGTTGAAAACACAAGTGAAAAATATTTTGATACCAGATATTCACAGTTAATTGGAACTATCATCCTTTCGCACGAAAATAGATTACTCAATCCTTTAGAGAAAAAAAATGACAAGGGGACTAAAAATAAATTGCCACGAAAAGGTTTAAAGGCTCGCTTCACTGATTCTGTAATGGGTTTTTTTGGAGATGAAAATAAATTTGATGATACAAATACTTCTGAAACCAAAAATGATCAATCAAAAACAACAGAAGATACAAAAAAACGAACAACTGAAGAAAGCGAAAATGACAATTATTTAGTAGATGCAACAAACAACATGAATATGTTTGTAAATACATTAACATATAAACTATACAATTTTATAGACCAATCGAAATTAATTTTCATTGGTTATAATCCTAAAAAAACGAAAACTTATGGGATATTTAGATGAAGATTTACCCTTAGACATACCTGTGATTGATAATTCAATGATAAAAGTAATAGGTGTAGGCGGTGGTGGTGGAAACGCGGTGAATCACATGTATCGTCAGGGAATAGCCGATGTATCATTTGTAGTATGTAACACTGACAATCAGGCACTTATAAAGTCACCAATTCCAACAAAAATACAACTTGGTATAGATACAACATCGGGTTTAGGTGCGGGTGGTAACCCCGAAGTAGCTCGTCGCGCTGCTGAGGAATCAATTGAAAAAATTGAGGAACTATTGCACGATAACACTAAAATGGTGTTTATTACAGCCGGTATGGGTGGTGGCACTGGTACAGGAGCATCGCCTATTGTTGCTAAAGCTGCCCACGATTTAGGCATATTAACAGTGGCAATTGTTACCATACCCTTTGCTTTTGAGGGAAATTTAAAAATTAAACAAGCACTCGAAGGAGTAGCGGCGTTGAGCGAACATGTCGATGCTATTCTGGTAATTAACAACGAGAAATTAAAGGAAATTTATCCTGACTTAGAACTTGCAAATGCTTTTGCCAAAGCAGATGATGTGTTAACAAATGCGGCCAAGGGCATAGCCGAAATTATTACGGTTACAGGTTATATAAATACCGACTTTGCCGATGTTTATACCATTATGAAAGATGGGAATGTGGCCATTATGAATACAGGTTATGCTTCGGGTGATAATAGAATAACTAAAGCCATAGAAGATGCTTTAAACTCACCATTATTGAATACCAACGATGTAAATGGTGCCAGTAAAGTGCTCTTAAGTTTGTATTGCTCCACTACCAATCCGATTAAAATGGAAGAAGTTCAGCAAATTCATGATTTTATGACTAAAGTTGGCGATGATGTTGTTGTAATTTGGGGTGCTACTTATGATGATAACCTGGGCGATAACGTGAAAATCACTTTAATTGCAACAGGTTTTAACGTTGGCGATATTCCCGGAATGCCGGCCAATTATTCAAAAGATAAAAAACAAGGAAACAAAGATAATACAGTGCTGCAAAATGTAGTGAATGCCATTCAAACATTAACTACAACCGACAAAGACCCTAAAGTTGATAAAGAATCAGATATTCAAAAAGCTATGGACCAGTATTATGGGAAACAAAATACTGTAACTGAAGATGAAATTCCGGTTGAGAAAATGCCAGTAGATGTAACAGATGAAATTGATGATCTTAAAGTTTTTACACTCGAAGATTTTGAAAATGACTCAACTTTGAAAGAAATTGAAAATATTCCGGCATGGAAAAGACGATTTGCAAAAAAATAACATATAAATTATAACTTATGGACGAATTATTTGATAAAGTAAGCGCTGATATAAAAACAGCTATGTTGGCACGCGATAAAGTGGCACTTGAAGCATTGCGAGGCATGAAAAAAGAATTTCTTGAAGCAAAAACAGCTAAAGGTGGCGATGGAACTATGACAGACGAGGTAGGTGTGAAAATCATGCAGAAAATGGTAAAACAACGCAAAGAATCTGCTCAGATTTATTCCGAACAAAACCGCCCCGAATTAGCCGAAAACGAATTGGCGGAAGCAGCTGTAATTGAGAAGTATTTACCTGTACAAATGACGAATGAAGAACTTGAAACAGCTATCAATGCTATTATAACACAAGTTGGAGCTAATGGTCTACAGGATTTGGGAAAAGTTATGGGAATAGCTACCAAGCAACTTGCCGGAAAAACTGAAGGCAAATTAATCTCTGAAAAAGCCAAGCAACTTTTGGCGAAATAATAATTTTAAAAATAATCGATGAAAACCCTGTCAATCCCTTTTTGACAGGTTTTTTATTAAATGACTATTTGTAAATACAAATAACCAACGTATTTGATATCAGTGTAATCTTATGTGTTAATTGTCACTTCTTATCCATCAATTATTTTAGTAGCGGATGAGCGCGATAGCGTCCAAGCCTTTTATTTATGGTTTGACGAGTTATAAAGAAGGTAGAAATATTTTTCAATATGTTTGAATTTGCAGTAAAAAATATTTTTTAGATTAAAAAGAAAGATGAAAATAGCAATAACAACAGTTGGTTCAAGAGGTGATATACAGCCATTTATAGCACTTGGACTTGGTTTGAAAAAAGCCGGATATGAAGTGTCGATTATTACAGCCAAAAACGAAGAAGATTTTGTTAGAAATTATGGATTAGATTTCTATGCGCTTGATGTAAACATTCAGGAATTAATGGAAGGGAACAGCGATGTTCAGGAAATGACTAAAAGTAGCAGCCCGTTAAAATTTGTGACAAGCCATTTAAAAGGGTCTAAGAGTTTGAAATCCATGATGATAAAAACGCAAAGTGAAATTTGGGAAGCTTGTCAGGATGCTGATTTAATTGTCTATCATCCGGGTATGCCCATTGGATATTTCATTGCACAAATTAATAATAAGAAAAGCGTATTATTAAATCCCTTTCCTGTTGTAGCAACAAAAGATTATCCATCCATTCTTTTTTATTCATTTCCAAGATGGGGGCGAACTTTTAATTTATTGACTCATATCATTTTCTATAAAGTTTTTTGGGCACTGGCAAAGTCAGCAATTGTAGCCTTCTGGAATCAAAAAAACTTGAAAAAACTTAATTTTAAAACTTCTCCAATACAACAACAGATTAAAAGTGGCAGACCTGTAATAAATGCATATAGTCCATTGACCTTTCAACCTTCCAGGGAGTGGGGAAATAATGTACAAACGGTAGGTAGTTTAATTATTGAAAATGAATCAAATTTCACTCCAACAAAAGAATTAGTAGAATTTATTAAAAATGGTGAAGCTCCAATTTTTATTGGTTTTGGAAGTATGAAAGACATTCGTTCCTTTACAAAGACTTTTGAAATTCTTTCCGAAGCGGTTAACAAAACCAAACAACGGGCTGTGATTGGCTTGGGATGGACAAAAAATAATTTTAACGGTACTGTGCCTGAAAATATATTTTTAATTGAAAATGTGCCTTTCACCTGGTTATTTCCTCAAATGAAACTGCTTGTTCATCATGGTGGAGCAGGTACAACTGCTGCAGGACTTATTGCCGGCAAACCAACAATTATTATACCTCATATTGCCGACCAACCTGCATGGGGGCTAAGAGTTTTTGAATTAGGTGTTGGATCAAAACCCATAACAAAAAAGAATTTGTCCGTTGATAACTTAAGCAAAGCTATACTTTTTGCACTTCAACCGAAAATTATAAGTGCTGCAAATCAATTAGGACAAATAATGAAATTGGATAATGGCAATAAAAAAGCAGTTGATATTATACATAAATATATGACTGAGAACTAATTAAGCATTGGCTAATTTAATAAATCTATAAAAATAATCAGAAGAAAGTATTTTATATCCTCGCCATTTATCCCGCAAGGTGGGAGGGGCAGATTATATATATAATAACCATGAAACAATCAAAATTGATCCTATCAATAATTCTGCTCTCGAGTACAATAACTACATTTTCGCAAAGCGTAAACTCTACTTATTTTTTAAACGAGTGGAGTCAACGTACCACCTTAAATGCCTCGTTTGCACCTGAATATGGCTATTTTTCATTGCCTGTTTTAGGTGGAATCAATATGTCGCTTGATGCTTCCGATGGAATTTCTACATTTCTTTATAAAAATGGCAGCGATTTTGTATCTTTTCTGAACCGGGATGTTGATTTGGAAACCTTCAACAGTAAATTCGTTCATGATTTTTCGCTCAATCAAGCCATGAATTTAAACCTGTTATCGTTTGGGTTTTATACGCCTGCCAATAGCTTTTGGTCGTTTGGGATGAATTTAAAGCAAAGAGCCAGCCTCAATTTGCCGGTCGATATGTTTAGATTGCCCAAGTTAGGGATGCAAAATTCAAGTTCAAATAGCTACGATTTAAAAAGCTTGCGTTTTGAGCTTATAAATATCTTGCAGACTTCGCTTACTTATTCGCGCGAGATAAGTCCAAATTTATGGGTTGGTGTAGGTTTGAAATTATTAATTGGCTTACCTTCAGCACGCTTCAATTACAGTCAGTTTGATGTAAACATGGCCGATACCCGCTATGAGGTAAATGCCAAAAGTCAATTTTTTGTGTATGACAATATGATTTCTATCCCCGTAGATGCCGATAATAATTATATGATGGAGGATATAAAATTCAATCCCTTAAAATTTAAAGAAGCCGGCAGTGGATTTGCTTTCGATATAGGCGCAACTTACAAAGCCTTCGATAAATTAACTCTTGCATTGGCTTTCAACGATATTGGAAATCTTAC
>CAMBSB010000002.1 GCA_945870155.1 Paludibacter jiangxiensis
CTGAAGATCTTTGAAAACAAAGAGGAAATACAAGCTCTCATTTCATTCTTAAACTCAAAAAAACAGGAGGAATAAATATGAAATCGAGAGGACTTCGGAACAATAATCCATTGAATATCCGGCACAATGCCGATAATTTTAAAGGAGAAATCAAAGGTAGAGACAAGAGTTTTAAAACTTTCTTGTCAATGCCTTACGGCTACAGAGCAGCCTTTGTAACGCTTGCAACCTATCTTTCGAGAGGATGGAACACAATTGAAACGATAATATCGAAGTGGGCACCACCTGCCGAAAACGACACAGAAAGCTATATTTCCAGCGTTGAAAGGTGGTCGGGCATTCCAAGAAACAAACAACTGACCGCCATTGATGGCTCTGATTACATTCTGATTGTTGCGGCAATGAGTTTTATTGAAAACGGACAAAACGCTGACATTTCAGCAGTACAGGCAGGATTCAATCTTCAAACTAAAATCAAGATCCAATGAAAAAGATATTTTTTTTCGCAGCTATAGCAACGATGTTGTATTCCTGCAAATCGGTAAAATACATTCCAGTAGAAACAAAAATTGAATACCGGGATAATTTCGTCAAAGACTCAATTTTCCGTTACGATTCAGTTTTTGTCAAAGACAAAGGCGATACGCTAATTCTGGAAAGATACAGGTATCTGTATAAAAACAAGATTGTCAAAGATTCAATCTTTATCAATGATACAATTCGCGTTCCGTATCCGGTGGAAGTGATCAAACAAGTAAAAGCCCCATTGACAGGCTGGCAAAATTTCCAAATCTGGTGCGGTCGTATTTCTCTATTTGTTTTGTTGCTTATTGGCATTTATGTTGTGTGGAAATTGAAATAGCTCTGATATTATACGTCTATCAATGAAATCCCGCTCGAAAAAGCGGGATTTTTTGTTGTATAACAGTTTTGGCAATAACAGTTGTTTATTGCCAAAACTGTTATAAATAATTTGAATTTTCAGTAGATATTTATACCCAAAAAGGTATAATTAAATATTGAATTGAAAATTTATACCCGGTATGATATAAAACAAAAAATAAATACTATATTTGCACCCGAAAGGGTATAAATAACAAAAAATAATCAACTTATGACATTAAGTGAGTTCGTAAAGCAAAAAAGAAACAGCGCCAAGCTAACACAACCGGAGTTGGCAGAAAAGGCAGGTGTTGGACTCAGGTTTCTGCGAGATTTGGAACAAGGCAAATCAACATTGCGCATGGACAAGGTAAATCAGGTAATCCGATTATTTGGTTTTGAACTTGGACCGCAAAGAAACTCTGAAAACAACCTATAATTGAACAATTATGAGAAAAGCAGAAATCAAGTTTAACGACCATACTGCCGGCTGGCTTAGCCAGGATGAAGACGGCTTTCATTTTATATACGATAAGAACTATTTATCGAACGATAAACCTGTAGCTATCAGTTTGACATTGCCTTTACAAGAAAATACTTACGATAGTCCAATCCTTTTCCCCTTTTTTGATGGACTTATTCCTGAAGGCTGGCTACTGGATATTGTTGAGAAAAACTGGAAACTCGATACAAGAGACCGAATGGGACTACTATTGACTTGCTGCAAAGATTGCATTGGTGCAGTGAGTGTTATTCCGGTTGAAGGTTCAGATTTATAAATTAATTTTCACACAATGAATTGCTTATATTGCTATCAACCATTATCAGAGAATGATGTCGATTTTCATGCTTCATGTAGTAAGAAAATCTTTGGAACAGTAATACGTCCCGAACTGCCTTATGACGAAAGTCAGATGAATGAACTGGCATTAAGTGTCGTACAAAGTCAAATGACTGTTACCGGAGTACAGCCCAAATTATCATTGAACCTTGCAGCCGGAGAACGGAAATCAGACCCAAAACGCTTTACCATTGTTGGGCTTTGGGGTAATTATATTTTGAAACCACCGACCACCAACTATCCACAAATGCCAGAAGTGGAAGATTTGACTATGCACTTAGCAAAAATAGTCAGGATAAATATCGTTCCACATAGCCTGATACGTTTAAAATCAGGACAATTAGCCTATATCACGAAACGTATTGACAGGGATAGCAAACAAAAACTGCACATGGAAGATATGTGTCAACTAACTGAACGATTGACTGAGCATAAATACCATGCTTCATATGAACAAATCGGGAAAGCAATATTGAAATACTCTGGTAGTCCGGGACTAGATGTAGTAAACTTCTGTGAAATAGTTTTATTTTCATTTCTTACCGGAAATGCAGATATGCATTTGAAGAATTTCTCTGTAATTTATGATCCGGCAACTGGTCCTGTTCTTTCACCTGCTTACGATATGCTTTGTACAGCCTTAGTAAATCCGGCTGATGACGAAGATTTAGCACTCACGTTGAATGGAAAAAAGAAACGAATCAATCGCAACGATTTTGAAATGGCTTTTTCTACTTTGAAGTTAGATGAAAAGCAACAAGCAAACTTGTTTTCAAAAATGGGAAAAGCCAGAAATAAATGGATTGAATTCGTTCAGATAAGTTTTTTAAGCAAAGACTTTAAAGACAAATATATTCAAATAATTAATGAACGATTTGAAAGAATAGCAAAATAAACTATATTTGCGAAGTAACTATTTTTGCATATCAAATTTCAATTAAATATAACTATACCAATAATTTATATTTTACTAATGAAATTCTTTTATTCGTACCACATTTGTACCATAGCACTTAAAAGCCCCATTTATAAAGGGTTTTTGTTTTAGAAGAAGTAAAATAAAAGACCCATAAATCCCCTGAAGGGGACTTAAATATGAACCGCCCCATCTGAAGAAATTCTGATGGGGCAGTTTTTGGTTTCAATGAATAAGTTTTTTTGGCAATAAGTGTCGTTTAATGCCTAAGATGTATAGAATTAAAAGTTTGTGTTTCAGAAGCTTCAAATTATAAAAGTATAATCAGATTAATTCAACTTTTTTTATTCATTTTTTATTTCTTCTTCAGGTTTATACCAACTAATCTTTTTTGATACAAACATAATGACAGCTAGAATTACAAACAATCCTATGCTACCAATTAATAATGCAATATCTTCGAGTTGCAGAATTACATATAAAAACGTGTAAAGTAGGGTTAAAAAGCCGGATAATATGGCTGTTTGCATTTTGTTTTTAAATATACTATGTGCATAAATTGAGATTAAACTTAAAGTGGCAATACTTGCAATTAAATAGGCCCACGCAAAATTCAATTGTTCTGAAATTGACAATAACAAGCTGTAAAACAAGATTAAAGCTATCCCAACAAATAAATACTGAACAGGATGTATGCGCTTTTTTGTAATCACTTCTACAAAAAAGAAAACAACAAAAGTTAGAACAATAAACATGAGTGCATACTTTGCTGAACGCATATTCTGCTGATAATGATCTACAGTATCTACTAAGCTTACCCCAAAACTTGAATCCTGCAAGGTGTCAATATTTTCATCGAGCCAGGTTTCAGGAATAGGTCTGTTAAAATGAAGTATATTCCATTTTGCACTAAATCCATTTTTGTCAATTCTATGTTCAGGGCTGAAACTTCCAATAAAACCAGGCGATTTCCAAGCACCATTTATGTCAACCTGAGTAGTTTTACCTACAGGAATAAAATTCATGTTGCTACTTCCATTCAGATTCAGCATACAATTAAAATCTAAATTTTTGCCTGATTGAAATAATTCCATGTTTATGGGTGATATTATTAACCCACGCCCCATTACATCTTGCTTGTTCCCTCCTGCTTCTGCTGTATAATGCTGATTATTAAGTTCAAAGTCAATATTATTAGTTATTCCTCTTAAGTCCGAAATGCCAATTCTAATTGTTGCTTCGTCCCATTTAATAGTTGTAAAGTTTATTTTCGAGAAGTCAATTTTTGGGAATTTACCTGTCATACTTATATTGCTCTTGTAAAGTATTGATTTATAAATGCCATAATGTCTCTCTTCTGGAAAAAGCTTTACATTAAATTTTAATGTTTCAGGAAAGATATTCAAAGTGTGATTTTCGGTTACATTAACTTTTTTCTCGTCCTCATAAGTGTAGGTATAAGGTATAGTTAAAACCGGCCCCATTAACATTTGACTATTACTCCATTTCTCGTTTATTTTTAATATAGTTTCATCACTACGCGTTTCCCTTTCTCTTATCAAATCCTGAATTATCGCACTTGGAATTAACATTAACAGACTGAGAATACCTATAACAATAGCTTTTAAAGTGATAGATTGGCTGATTTTTTCTGCCTTTTTTGAAATTGTTTCCATAAATTTTTGTTGTTTTAATTTGTTATTTATAATTTAAAAGTACTTTGTATTGCAAAGCATATTGATAAAAAAAATTATTTGAGAAACTCTTCAAGTGCATTCAAGTGCTCCTGAAAACTATTTCGGCCTAATTCGGTAATATTATATTGTGTATTTGGTTTACGACCAATAAATTGTTTTACAGATTGAATATAAGCTATATTTTCCAATGCTTTTAAATGGCTCGCCAAATTTCCGTCAGTTAAATCCAATAGCTCTTTCAGCCTATTGAAATCAACCGAATCGTTCACCATCAGCACTGACATAATGC
The DNA here is from genome assembly GCA_945870155.1 of Paludibacter jiangxiensis. Lineage (GTDB taxonomy): Bacteria > Bacteroidota > Bacteroidia > Bacteroidales > Paludibacteraceae > Paludibacter > Paludibacter jiangxiensis_A. Next base: position 4,626 of record CAMBSB010000002.1, read on the forward strand.
CTAATCTGATGCGACTTTCAAAGGATTTATTGAGTTTTGATATAATGTTTTTCATTGATTTAAAAGCTTGAATATGAGTAGTAAAATACTATTTTTTGAAATCGTATTTTAAATACATCACCGATCCGTATATTATGTGGCAAAGTCCGAAGCCAATGGTCCAAAACAAAATTCCTTTGAATAAGAAAATTGCAGCTAATAAACCAAGAATAATTTCGGTAATACCAAGATAATGAATTTCGGGGTAGGTAAATTTTGAAACATTCACCAGAGCCAATCCATAAAAAATTAATGTTGACGAAGCCACCATTTCAATATTACCACGCAGGAGAAATACGAGTGAAAACACTCCACCTGTAAGTAATGGCAAGCCCAGGTGATAAAGGGTTTTCCATGTAGTTTTGTTATTCAATTTTTGATTGTTTTTGCGCGCTTTTTTCCACGAAAAATAAATGCCAAAGCTTATCGAAAGTGCTAAAACTATCAGGGCATCGGCTAACAAAATTAGCATTTCGCTAAAACGAATGTAATTTGTAGCAGCAGGATCTTTTAGTAAATAAAACCAGGCAAAAGCTGCACCAAAAATGGCTGTAATTCCGGCTAAAACACCTGACAACCCACTTAATGACAGAAATTTGGTTGATTTTTCCATCATTTCACGTATAGCTTTTAAATCATCTAATTGCTTTTCCATATTCAAATTAAAATATAAAAGTACTTTGAGATGCAAAGCTAATTGAAATAATTTAAATGTACAAGAATTTTACAAAGATTAACGCCTTGGTTCGGTATTTTTAGTTTCAAAATTGGCACAAAAAAAACAGAAGTTCAATATGCATAAAAGCAAATCAAACTTCTGTTATCTTAAAAATTCAAAACATCTGTTTATCTTGATGCTCTGCTTATTTTCATTTTACAGCTTGTATCCACTACCAACGGAACTGATTCTACATAAACACTACTTGTATCCAAACCATACGCATTGGCATCGGAAATACCAATTTGTTTAATCATATTGTAGAAACTCAATGAAAAACGTTCCCAAAAACGCGTTACCTGATTCTGGTTAAATACCCTGTGAATAATTATAAATCTAAAATCTCCGGGTATTTCGTTATTTCGCAACGAAGGATAATTACTCCTTATATCAAACTCCTTATTTAGTACAAGTTCATCAATAATCTGGCGAAAATACACATTGATAAGTGGTTGAATTTTAAAACCTAAGCGTAAATTAACTCTAAAAAGCACATTGGGCACTAACTCTTCGAAAGTATATTCAAAAGTATTCGGTTCATCAACCCTATCTAGATGCAGAATCCAATAATAATCGGCTCGTTTGGGTTGCTTATTGATGATAGAATACATGATTTTACTTTCAATATCAGTTTTGTAATTGGCTTTACTTAAATAAACTAGGTTAGTTGCATATTTAGGTACTGTTAAATCTTCCTTTAATTCGGCAATAACTTTAAAGAATGGTTGAATTTTTACAAACTGCATGTATTTGTTTTTAATTTTCCGGGCATTGAACCACACAAGCATAACAAACCCAATTCCGCCAGCAATCAAAATTGTTACCCAACCTCCATGAATAAATTTAAACATATTGGCGGTAAAAAACGATAATTCTATCGTTAAATATATGAAAATAAATGGAATAATAAAATATGTTTTAACATTTTTAGTTTTCAGGTAAAAAGCCAACAATAATGTTGTCATCAACATAGTGATAGTAATCGACAATCCATAAGCGGCTTCCATATTGCTCGAACTTTGGAAAAACAACACCATTATTACACAAAACACAAAAAGAAAAGAATTTACAAATGGAACATACATTTGACCTTTAAACTTAGTAGGATATTTAATTAATTGCCTTGGCCAGAAATTAAGACTCATGGCTTCGCTAAAAATAGTATATGAACCACTTATCAATGCCTGACTTGCAATAATGGCAGCTGCGGTAGCCAATGCTACACCAAAAATCAGGAAACCTGCCGGCATCATGGCATAAAATGGATTTGTAGATTCAGTAAGTGTATTCAAATTGTTTAACACCCACGCTCCTTGTCCTAAATAATTCAGAACCAATGTAGTCTTAACAAAAATCCAACTTATACGTATGTTCTTTATTCCGCAATGTCCCAAATCCGAATATAAAGCTTCGGCACCGGTTGTACAAAGAAATACCGCTCCTAAAATCAGGAACCAATTAGGGTAATTGTATAAAAGCAGTACGGCATAGTATGGATTAAATGCTTTCAGAATAGGTAGAAATTCGAAAATATGTATCATTCCAAATGCACCTAACATACTAAACCACAAAAACATAATAGGCCCAAACGATTTACCAATTATATTAGTGCCAAATTGTTGAATGAAAAATAATACAGTAATAATAATAATGCTAATGGGTACAATTGGGGTTTGAGGATAAATTCCTTTCAAACCCTCAATAGCCGAAACTACTGTAATTGCCGGTGTGATTATTCCATCGGCAATTAAGGTACTAGCACCTAAAATTGCGACAAGATACAGCCATTTCTTTTTATTACGCCGAATAAGCGCATACAAAGCTAAAATTCCACCTTCACCTTTGTTATCTGCACGAAGTGTAACCAAAACATATTTAAATGTGGTTTGTAAAGTTAAAGTCCAGATAATACATGAAACAGCACCAATAATATATTCTTGTGTTACATGAGGATTTGCGCCCAAAATGGCTTTCATCACATATAAAGGCGATGTACCTATATCACCGTAAACTATTCCCAATGTTACTATAGCACCGATTAAACTAAAAGTATTGTGGTGTTTATTTTGACTTTTCATGTTGAATAAAAATTTGAATTTACTAGAAATTATTCAAAATAAAACTGTTTATTACAATTTAAATATTGTAAAATTTTATATCTTGTTGAAAATTAAGCTCTAAAATAATATTTAAATGAGAAGAAAGTATTTACAATTCCTGTAATTTATCTCTGATAAACAGTAGTGTGATTTTTATTAGAAAAGTAGTTGAGGTTAAGTGCGAAGTTGATTGAATTTTTTCAATTATAATAAATAGAACTTGCTTGTTAAAACAAGTTCAGATATACTTATGTGCGTTTTTTTAATTTAATTTTAAAACATGTTGGAGATGGAATAAAACAAAATAGAACAGTAATTTTGAAGAATTAAATTCCAAATCCAAACACAGCTATTTGATTGTAAATTGCACTAAATAAACCTATTAGCATAATACCCATTGTACAAATAACCAAACTTAATTTTAATGGAAAATCACTTTTAATAAGTTCAATCGGAGTTTCACTTTTAGTCAGGAACATAGCTTTGATAACCAGCAAATAATAATACAAGGAAATAATAGTATTAAGCAGAGCAATAAATACAAGAACATAAAAACCCTGATCAATAGCAGCTGCGAATACAAAAAACTTACTAAAAAATCCTGCAAAAGGCGGAATACCAGCCAATGAAAATAGTGCTAACATCATAACAAAGCTCAGACGAGGATTTGTTTGGTATAAACCATTGTAATCGTCCAGTGCAACTTTCCCAGTACGCTCTTCTATTACCGACAAAACTCCAAATGCGGCTAAATTTGAAAATACATACACCAAAACATAATACACCAACGAAGTCATACCAATAGCTGTTCCGCTGATAATTGCTAAAATAATATATCCAGCTTGCGAAATGGATGAGAATGCCAAAAATCGTTTAAGATTTTTCTGACGAATTGCAAAAATATTGGCTATGGTAATGCTAATAACAGCCAATCCCCAAAGAATTGGTTGCCATTGATCAATTAAATTTCCAAAAACTTTGACCAACAAAGTAAATAAAACAAAAACAGCCGATCCTTTTGAAATAACTGAAAGATAAGATGTTATATTAGTTTGAGCACCTTCGTAAACATCGGGAGTCCACAAATGGAAAGGCACCAATGATATTTTAAAAAATAATCCTACAGCAAAAAACACGAATGCCATAATCTGTAAAGGAGTACCGGTAATTAATGTTGCCAAATCGCTAAAGTAAACTGTACCAGTAGAACCATAAATCAATGATATTCCAAAAACTGAGATACTCGAAGCAAAAACAGCAGAAAGAATATATTTCGCACCAGCCTCAGCTGCATTGTTTTTGTATTTGTCGAAAGCAACCAAAGCAGCCATAGGAATGGAAGCTGTTTCTAAACCAATAAAAAACAACAAGAAATTACCTGATGAAATCATTAAGTACATTCCCAGCAATGTTGAAAAAATAAGGAAATAAAATTCACCTCGTTTTATTTTATTTTCTTCATTGTTTAAGAATTTATGGGCTTGTAACAAAACTATTAGCGTACCTACATTCAGAATAGTTTTAATGTAGGTTTGCATTGGATGGTATTGAAACATACCTCCTGCTACTTCAAAAGCATCACGAGGCACGCAATTTAAAATAATATGTACCGCAAATAAAACGAAAGCTATTGGTTGAAAATACTTAATAAGATTTTTTGAAGCAAATATGTCGAAAATTAAAAGAAAAATCATTACACCAATCAGCGATAATTCTTCCCGCATTTGCAAAAAACTACTGTAATCCATATTGTTATATTTTGAAAACCACCGTACAATGGCGGTTTCGTGTGAATTTTGTATTTTTATTAAAATCTTTCATCCCATTTTAAAAGGATATCAATCACATTCTATTTAATTAATTGACTGAGAATAGGAGCAACACTTTCGCCAATCATACTCGAAATCCAGAATGGAGCTGATCCCATGGCAAAAATTGCAATTATTAAAACGCTTACTGAAAGTCGTTCGTACCAGACAGCATCAGTTAATTCTTCGTGATGTTTATCATAAATAGGGCCAAAAATTATTTTACCCACGACTCTTAAAATATAAACAGCTGTAATTACTATAGATGAAACAGCTGTTATGGTTAGTACACGATGAAAAATATCGCTATGTTGGAAAGCTCCTACGAAAATTGTCATTTCAGCAACAAAACCACTTAAACTGGGTAAACCCAATGAAGCCATACCGGCAATAACATAACTTACTCCTAAAAATGGCAATACTTTCATTAAGCCACCCATCAATCTAATATCGCGTGTATGCGTGCGTCCGTAAATCATTCCAATTAATGCAAAGAAAAGTGCTGTCATCAAACCATGCGAAAGCATTTGAAGTATAGCTCCTGTAGTAGCCGTTTCGTTCATCATTAAAATGGCAAATAAAACCAATCCACAATGACTAACTGAAGAATAAGCATTTATATACTTTAAATCGGTTTGGTGAATTGCACCAAAAGCACCATAAACAACACTTATACCTGTTAGAATCAAGAATATCCAAGCCATTTCGTGAGCAGCTTCTGGCATTAAAAACATAGCAACTCTAAAACAACCATATCCTCCTAACTTCATTAACACTCCGGCATGTAACATAGATACAGCAGTTGGAGCCGAAGCATGACCATCGGGCGACCAGGTATGAAATGGAAATAACGCTCCTAAAACTCCGAATCCCATAAATGTTAATGGAAAGAAATAATACTGCATTTCAACCGGAATATGTAGTTTAGCAATTTCGAGAAAATTCATGGTAGTAGCACCTGAACCAAAATAGATACCTAAAATTCCAACCAACAATAAGGCCGAGCCACCCATCAACATCAAAGTCAACTTCATAGCCGAATATTCCTTGCGTCCTGTTCCCCAAATTCCTATTAGTAAATACATAGGAATCAAAGCAATCTCGTAATACATGAACATGGTAAACAAGTCGGTGGTTATAAAAAATCCGTAAACACCTATCGATAATAAGCTGAACCACAAAAAGAATTCTTTAGGGAGTGGATCAATTTTCCATGAAGCAAAAACACCTGTAAATACTATTATGGATGATAAAATCAACATGGCAACAGAAATACCATCAACACCTACCGAGTAATGAATATTAAATGGTGCATACCAAACCGTATCTGCCATAAAAAGCATTTCGGCTGTATTTCCGGCAGCACGTTCTGTCAGATACATATAGGTAACAATACCAGACATAATCATCAATAAAGATGCACCTAAAGTCATGACTATCAGGTATTGCTTGCGATTATTTGAAATAAATAATCCCAAAATCATGAATATGGGAATGAGAACGAATAATGATAAAAAGTTCATATTGTAATAATTTATACTACCCCTAACCCCTAATGGGGAAAAAGATAAGTTTATATTTTTTTTCTAAGTATTCCCCTTTAGGGCTTATTTAAAAAATGAATAACAAAACTGCAATTAATAAAGTCCCAAAAAGAAAAACATAAGCATATTGCTGTAACTGACCCGATTGGAAGCCTTTTATGCGCAATGAAACCCATTGTGTTGTATTGGCAAATCCATCCATGGTTGCATCTATCACATGTCTGTCGAACCAAGCAATTGGACGCGAAATATTATTGAATACAATATTTTTGGTAATAAACATATATACTTCATCGATATAAAATCGATTGCTTGCTCCTTTATATAATCCTGAAAATATTTTAGCCAGTTTATCTGGAGTTGTGCTTTGTTTGCGATACATCATGGTAGCTATCAAAATTGAAATACTTGCTACAACTACACTCACAATAGCTACAGTCAGATTGATATGGATATGATAATCAGCTCCGGTACTGCTTACAAATTCTCCAAATGGAATAAATCCTGCAACACAAGTTACTGCTGCAAGAAAAATCAAAGGAAACGCCATAGCAAAAGGTGATTCGTGCGGTGTATGTCCGGCTCCATGATCATCGTGTCCGTGTGATGAGGCTTTGATAGTATAATCCTTGCCCCAAAATATGCTGTAATATAAACGGAACATATAAAATGCTGTTAATGCTGCTACGAAAGTCATTAACCCACCAATAAATGGGCTGAACTCGTAACTTGCAGAAAGAATTTCGTCCTTACTGAAAAATCCTGAAAATGGAGGAATACCGGCAATCGCCAAACATGCAATTAAAAATGTCCAGTTAGTTATAGGCAAATATTTACGAAGTCCACCCATATCTTTAATTTCGTTACTATGAACGGCATGAATAACAGAACCTGCACCTAAGAATAACAATGCCTTGAACATAGCATGAGTAAACAAATGGAACATGGAAGCCATATAACCTGTACCTTCATGTCCTTCATATCCCGAAACTCCCAAAGCTACCATCATAAAAGCTATTTGCGAAATAGTAGAAAAAGCCAGCACACGTTTTATGTCTGTTTGAACACAAGCTATAACCGCAGCAAAAAGGGCAGTAAATGCACCCACGTAAGCTATTCCATGGAGTACTTCGGGTGTCTGGAAATAATATACCGGAAAAAATCGAGCCACCAAAAATACACCGGCAACTACCATGGTTGCAGCGTGTATCAATGCAGAAACAGGTGTTGGACCTTCCATAGCATCGGGTAACCAAATTTGCAATGGAAACATAGCCGATTTACCTGCACCACCAATAAAAATTCCTGCCATTGCCCAACTTAATACCGAAAATCCCATGAATGTGATACCGGTAGTTCCGGCAAAAACTGTTGTGTGTTCTGCTGTTAAAATGGTGAAATCAAATGTTTTAGTGTAGAACGAAAGTATAAGAATTCCTATAAGAAAGAACAAATCGGCAAATCGAGTTACAATAAAAGCTTTTTTTGCAGCTGCAACTGCTGATGGTTTTGTATAATAAAAACCTATTAAAAGGAAAGACGATACACCTACCAATTCCCAAAAAATATACATCTGAAAAATATTGGTAGCTACTACCAGTCCCAACATGGAAAAAGTAAACAACGATAGGAAAGCATAATAACGTTGAAAACCTTTCTCACCGTCCATATAACTTAAACTATAAATGTTCACCATAAAAGAAATGGTAGAAATTACCACCAGCATCATTACGGAAATGGGGTCGAGCAAAATGCCTAAATTGATGTGCAAAGCATCGGTAAACCTGAGCCATTCCATATCGTAAACTATCACCTTTTCATAGACGCCGGCAACTTTATGCAGCGTAAAATACTCAAAAGCAGTATAATAGGATAAAGCGGTAATAATTCCCAAAACTATAGTTCCAATTGTACCGGCTACTTTTGGTTTCCATTTAGAGTCAACCAGTCCCAAAACTATGAAACTGAGAAGTGGAAGTACTAAAATCAATAATGTATATTGCATATTATCTAATTGTCAATTGTAAATGTTTTAATTGTCAATGTAATTATTCTTTCATTTGGTCTAAGTTACCAACTTCAACACTGTTCAAATTGCGATAGATGTTAATGATTATTGCAATTGCAACAGCTGTTTCACATGCTGCAATAGCAATAGTGAAAAGTGTAAAATAAAAACCTTCAAGTCGTTCGGGATATAAATAACGATTGAAAGTAACGAAATTAATATCAGCAGCATTGAGCATTAGTTCAATCGATATCAATATCATTAATAAACTTTTACGGGTAAGAAACCCATAAACGCCTGCAAAAAACATGATTAAACTAATTCCTAAATAAGCTTCCATAGGAATTGATCCGGAGAAAAAATTTGAAAATAATTCAGACATAAATTTTAAAATTACCCCAAAGTCCTAAATGGGATTTTGAGTTAGTTATAATTCATTTAAAACCTAAAAACATACACTTTAAAGAGCTGTGATTTACCTTCTTCGTGCAACCATGATAGCACCTACTATACAAGCTAACAATAAGATACTAATCATTTCGAAAGGCAATAAATACTGATATTTATCTGTTCCCATCATAATATGCCCTAATTTCTGAGGTGTAAGTTCTTCCATTAAGGGAAGTTGGATAACTTTTTTTACATTCCAGTAAATTATATGTCCACAAAAAGCTAAACCTGCAACTGAAGTAACCAAAGCCACTAACCTACGAATTGGTAACTCAGATTTTACATTTTCACCCGGTCGGTTTGTGAGTAAAATTGCAAAAATAAAAATCACCATAATTCCACCTGCATATACTGCAATTTGTACTGCAAATAAATAGCTGAAACCCAATAAAAGATACAATCCCGCAGTACCTAAAAGTACAAATAACAAATAAGTTGCCGAACGAATAATTTGCTTTGATGTAACTGCCAAAATTGAGAAAACAGTAATTATTACTGCTAAAACGTAAAATATAATTTGTTCTGCCATAGACCCCAAACCCCTTCTAAAGAGGATGTAGATTAGTTTATAATTGACCCTAAACCCAAAAGGGAAAAGAGTTGTTTGGTTTATTTATGTTTTTCTTTAATCAAAATCAAATCTTAAAATCTTCAAACCCTCAAATTTTCAAACCCTCAAATCTTCAATCCCGATAGCTATCGGGACAAATCTTCAAACCCATTTTTATTCCCCTTTAGGGGCAAGGGTTTCTTTCTTCTTCTCTCTCAGTTTTGATCCTTCTTTATTTAATGTCTGTATTAATTTACTTCTTGTAAATACGGCATTTTCAAAAGTATTATTGAACTTTATAGCATCCGAAGGACAAGTGATAACGCATAAATTGCAAAATGTACACATGCCTAAATCCCATGAATATTTACTTAGGATCTTTTTCTTTTTGCCTTCAGCGGTTTCTATCATTTCAGAAGTAATGTTAATTGTTCCATTCGGACAATTCAACTGACATATTCCACATGAAGTACAGGCATGTTCGTTGTTTTCGTCATGCGGCATCACCAATTCTGCTCTGAAACGGTCTGAAATTACCAAAGTATCTCTGTTTTCAGGATATTGCTGTGTAACTTTTTTAGTCCACAATTCTTTCCATGTTACCGACATTCCACCCATAAGTGATCTGATTCCGGTAAATAATCCTGAAAAATATTCTGTTATTGAACTCATTTTTTTATTTACAATTTAGATATTTACAATGTACAATTGAATTTAAATCAATTGTAATTCAATGAATTAGATTATTCCAAATAAATCTTTCAAGGTTAATCCAGTGAGAACCAGTATAACCATTACAACAATATTTACCAGATTTATCGGCAATAAATATTTCCATTCAAGATTTAACAATTGGTCGATACGTAAACGAGGAAAAGACCAACGTACCCATAAACTTAGGAAAATCAATACTGCTGTTTTAGCAAAAAACCATACATAAGAAGGAATAAAATCCATTATTCCGTTAAATGCATCCCAGCCCTGAACCTGAATGGGTAAAAATCCACCTAAAAATACGGTAGTTGCAATGGATGCAATGATAAACATATTCAGATATTCGGCTAAGTAATAGAAACCAAATTGTAGACCGGAATATTCAGTATGATAACCGGCAGTTAACTCCGATTCTGCTTCAGGTAAGTCGAATGGACCACGATTTGTTTCGGCATGTCCTGATATTAAATAGATTACAAATGCAATAATAGAAGAAATATGACCATTAAAAATATTCCAGCAATATCGTTGACCTTCAATTAATTCTGAAAATTGCATTGTTCCTGCAAGTACAACTATGGTCATTAAAGCAAATCCGGCTGAAAGTTCGTAACTTACAAACTGAGCTCCACTTCGCATAGCTCCAATCATTGAATATTTATTGTTACTGGACCATCCTGCCAATAATACGCCAATAATACCAACCGATGAAACAGCTGTTACATATAAAACTCCAATATTAAAGTCAACAGCCAAAAGTCCTTTACCAAATGGAATTGCGCCAAATGTTGCCATGGAAGCCACAATCATAAAAAATGGTGCTGCAAAAAACAGAAATCTGTCGGAACGAGTGATCTTTACAATTTCTTTCAACAGAATTTTAATCATATCGGCCAAACTCTGTAACAATCCCCATTTACCAACGCGATTAGGACCATAACGTGCCTGAAAAAATGCAGTTATTTTGCGCTCAGCATAAATTAGTATTAAAGCTATTACCGCGTAAGCTGTTAACAAGGCTACAATTACCAAAGCAAATTCAATAAATAACACCCAAAATTCAGGCATTGAAGATCTTAATGTTGTATCCAGCCAAGTAGTGAGGTTTGATATTTCTAAAGGATGAGAATAATTTAGCAACATAATTTTAAATATTTTAGTAAACGTGTATACAGGTAAACGAGTATACAAGTGAATGAACGAAAAGAATTTTAGGCGAATTGTGTACTCGTTTCCTAGTCTCCATATTTCCTATCATCATCTGTCAATATCCGGTATCACATAATCCATTGAACCACCTATACCTATAAAGTCGGATATTTTTTCGTTTTTACAAATCAATGGCATAGCCGAAACAAGAGCCATTGAAGGAGAACGGAATTTTAAACGATAAGGGAATCTTTCACCTCTACTTTCGATAAATACGCCAAATTCACCTCTACAAGCTTCAATACGCGAATAATATTCTCCTTCGGGGAGTTTAATAATAGCTTTAGTTTTAGCACAAATTTCACCTTCGGGAATATTGTCAATCAATTGCTCAATAATATGAAGTGATTCCTCTATTTCATCCAAACGGTTTAAATATCGGGCATATGAGTCGCCTTCGGTGCGGATAATTTCTTTAAATTCAACTTGATTATAAAGTGCGTAAGGAATATGTTTACGTATATCGCACGACCATCCCGAAGCTCTACCTGCCGGTCCTGTTACGGCATAAGATATGGCATCTTCCTTCGATAGATTTCCAATTTTCACCATGCGTCCTAAGGCTATCACATTGTGTGAGAAGAATCTATCATATTCTCTTAACTTTGAGCGCATGTAAATAACGAAATCTTTTACATCTTTTTGAAATTGATTGTAAATATCAAACATGACTCCACCAACTACATTTTGATTGATAATTAATCGACCACCACAAGTTTTATCAAAAATATCCAATATAATTTCACGCTCACGCATACCATATATAAATGCCGTAGTTGCTCCCAAATCATTGGTTTGACAAGCCCATGCCAGACAATGCGAATCAATTCGATTCAACTCATCCATAATGGTACGTATATACTGTGCTCTTTCGGGTACTTCAATTTCGGCAGCTTTTTCCACACACATACATAAACCATGGCGATTTATGTTGGCCGAAAGATAATCAAGGCGGTCGGTGAAGTGAAGTATTTGTGGGTAAGTTAGATTTTCGCTTAATTTTTCTATTCCACGGTGAATGTATCCACTGTGAACATCAATTTTTTTTACAATTTCTCCATCCAAAGCTGTGCGAAAATGCATTACACCATGCGTTGATGGATGTTGTGGTCCAATATTGATAATATATGGATCGTCTTCAAAAACATTCACTGTTTCTTCAACCAAACCATCGGGAGTTTCCATAATGCGAGGTGCTGTATCCACCATTTCGACACTCTCGAACGAAAGTGGATTTAATTCAGGATTTGCATCATAATCTTTTCTTAAAGGATATCCAACCCAATCGGCGTTTAAAAAGAATTTACGCATATCCGGGTTATTTATAAACCTAATACCCAATAAAGCATATACTTCCCTTTCGTTGAAATGTGCAGTTTCGAAAATATCTGTAATAGAGTAAAGTAATGGATTTTCACGGTCGGAAGTTCCTGTTTTCAACACCAATTCTTTGGATAAGTCGGTGGATGAACATAACAAATAATTTACTCCAAGTTCTTCGCCTCTGTCAACGCCTATTAATTTTACAAGAAAATCAAAAGGAAGTTCTGCATTATCACGCAGTGTCTTTACCAATAAATGTAATTGTTGCCAAGCTACAGTAACCGTAAGTTTTTGCTTTTGCTCAATAACTGCATCAGGTACAGTGTTAAGTATTAGCTCTTTAATTTTTTCCATTTTAATTCTTTTATTACATTTACAAATAACTTGAAAACATTCAATTGTAAATTGTAAATGTTTAAATTGTAAATGATATTATCTTTGTTTATTTCCCAAAAACTGTTCTACCTTTATTTTACGCTGCAATTGCATAAGTCCATAAAATAAAGATTCCGGGCGTGGTGGACAGCCTGGAACATAAACATCTACCGGAATAATCAAATCAACACCATTTACTACATGATATGAATTCACAAAAGGACCTCCCGAAATAGCACAAGCACCCATGGCTAATACATATTTTGGTTCGGCCATTTGGTCATAAACTCGTTTTATCAGAGGAGCCATTTTATGCACCATTGTTCCTGCAACTATCATTAAATCAGCTTGTCGCGGACTATTGCGGGTTACTTCCATTCCAAAGCGTGCAATATCATGGTGTGCTGCTGCAGTCGACATAAATTCAATACCACAACAACTTGTTGCATATATCAAGGGCCAAATAGAATTGGAACGACCCCAGTTAATCATATCATCCAATTTACTTAAAACTACATTAACACCATTGGCTTCAAGTTCCTTAATGTAATTTTCAAGATACTCATTATCATTAAATTCCTCAGTTGGAATTCCTTTTATATCGATATTTTTTAATTCCATTTTAATACATTTTTTCTCCAGGCATAAGCAAGACCTAAACCAAGAATCACTACAAAAAATAAAATACTATATAAACCCTGATAACCTAAATCGCGCACTACAGTGGCCCATGGAAATAGAAATATTGCTTCTACATCAAACATAAGATATAGAATAGCATATAAATAATAACCCGATTTAAATTGTAACCACGAAGTACCGTGTGTTGGAATACCACATTCGTATGGTTCGCCTTTTTGAAGGTTGAATGATCTGGGGGCCAGAAGTAAAGCAATGCCAAGACCGGCAATTACTAATATTATACCTGCTAAAAATACTACAAAAAATAAAGATAAATTTGTCATATTTCATTAATATTTTTTTACACAAAAGAATCAAAGACTCGCTTTTTGACATTTTGATATTTATTCAATCAATTTGATATCAAAATAATCTACAAAATATATTTTCTACTAACAATCACACTTTGCATTTTCTCAAAAAACGGTGCAAAGGAAATACAAAAAATTTATATACATATCAGTATGCAACATAATTTATTGTTTTTAAGTATTGTTAAAAATTGAAAAGCGCAATAATAACTTAATATTATTGCGCTTTTTTTAGTCTAATTTAAGCACTTCTAAAAAAGCTTTTTGTGGAACTTCAACATTACCAATTTGTTTCATCCGTTTCTTACCTTTTTTTTGCTTCTCAAGTAGTTTTCTTTTTCTACTTATATCACCACCATAACATTTTGCAGTAACATCTTTACGTACAGCTTTAATTGTTTCGCGCGAAATGATTTTTGCCCCGATTGCAGCCTGAACTGCAATATCAAATTGCTGACGAGGAATAAGTTCTTTTAGTTTTTCGCACATACGGCGGCCTAAATTTACAGCATTGTCCACGTGAATCAAACACGAGAGTGCATCCACCGGTTCGCCGTTTAACAAAATATCCAAACGTATTAATTTTGAAGGTCTGAATCCGTTGGTATGATAATCGAATGATGCATAACCTTTTGAAATACTTTTTAGTCTGTCATAAAAGTCGAATACAATTTCACCCAAAGGTAAATCGTAAATCAATTCCATGCGATTGCCTGAAATATAATTTTGTTTAATCAATTCGCCACGTTTACCCAAACAAAGCGTCATTATTTGACCAATATAATCCGTACGGGTGATAATTGATGCTCGTATATAAGGTTCTTCTATGCGGTCGATGGCCATAATATCGGGCAATCCTGATGGATTATGCACTTCAATTAAGTCGCCTTTGTTGGTATACACATTATACGAAACATTTGGTACTGTGGTAATTACGTTCATATCGAACTCTCTGTCCAACCGTTCCTGAATAATTTCCATGTGAAGCATTCCCAAGAAACCGCATCGGAATCCAAATCCTAATGCTACTGATGACTCAGCTTCAAATGTCAACGAAGCATCATTGAGTTGAAGTTTTTCAATGGACGAACGTAAATCTTCAAAATCTTCGGTATCAATAGGATAAACACCGGCAAAAACCATGGGCTTAACCTCTTGAAAACCAGCAATAGAATTAAGACAGGGGCGTTTAACGTGTGTAATTGTGTCTCCTACTTTTACTTCTTTGGAAGTTTTAATACCGGAAATAATATAACCTACATTACCGGCACTCAGTGATTTTGTTGGTGACATTTCCAATTTCAAAATACCAATTTCCTCTGCATAATACTCTTTTTCGCTATTTACAAATTTAACAAAGTCTCCTTTGTTAATTGTTCCATTTTCAATTTTAAAATAGGCAATAATTCCACGAAATGAGTTAAAAACCGAATCGAAAATCAAACATTGCAATGGAGCTTCGGGGTCACCTTTAGGAGAAGGTACTCTACTTACTATCGCCTCTAAAATATCATCAACTCCCAAACCTGTTTTGCCACTTGCACGTAAAATATCGGTAGCTTTGCAGCCCAGCAAGTCCACTATTTGATCTTCAACTTCTTCGGGCATAGCATTGTCCATGTCCATTTTATTCATGATAGGGATAATTTCCAAATCATGTTCCAATGCCATATATAAATTTGAAATAGTTTGAGCTTGTATACCTTGAGTAGCATCAACTATCAATAATGCACCTTCGCAAGCAGCAATAGAACGTGAAACTTCATAAGAAAAATCAACGTGTCCGGGAGTGTCAATTAAATTGAAAATGTATTCTTCACCATTATGTTTATAAGTCATTTGAATAGCATGACTTTTTATAGTAATGCCACGCTCACGCTCCAAATCCATATTGTCCAACACCTGAGCCTGCATTTCTTTACCGGCTACCGTGTTAGTATATTCTAATAATCTATCGGCCAAAGTACTTTTACCATGATCGATATGTGCAATAATGCAAAAATTGCGGATATTATTCATTCGTAATTTTTCTGTTTTATTTTAGTGTGCAAAAGTACAAAAAAAATGATGAATAAAAAAGGGGTTTTTTAAGTTGTACAAATCATGAAAAAATGAATCTTCCAAAAAAAATGCTTTTTATATGAAAAGTAAAGATGATGATATAAATGCAAGTAAAATATTGTTTTACATTAGTTTAGCAGAATCAGTTAAAAGAAGAAGATAAAAAAAACGGGATGCAATGAAAAAAATATCAATAATTTCGCTTTGTTTATTTGCAAGTTCAAAAAAACGATGTATCTTTGCACCCGCTAACAGAGAGGTACCATAGCTCAGTTGGTAGAGCAAAGGACTGAAAATCCTTGTGTCCCCGGTTCGATTCCTGGTGGTACCACAGATAAAGCACTTTAGATCAATGATTTAAGGTGCTTTTCTTTTTATCCTACCCCTGCAAAATTACCTAATCTTTGACGATTTTAGTGTTGATTTATGTCCAATGTAAACCAGGATGTAAACCAAAAAACAACATGAATGCAACAGTTAATGTGCTATGTTACAAGTCAAAGACTTTAGCCAACGGTGAAAATCCACTAATGATTTCAGTATGTAAGGACGGAAAAAGGTCTTACAAAAGTTTAGGAATATCCATAAATCCAGTATTTTGGGACTTCTCAAAGAATCAACCTAAACGGAATTGCCCCAATAAAGAACAGATTGAACAGTTAATTTCAGAGAAGAAAAAAGCTTTTTCGCAAACTATTTTAGAGCTAAACACCACTGAAAAAGATTACACCTCAGATTCGCTAATTGACAAGGTCAACAAACCTTTTAAACTTCAAACAGTTGGGCAAGTATTTCTGGCCCAAATTCAGCAGTTTGAAGCCACAAAACGCAAAGGTTATGCATTATCCTGCAAGCAGGTTTACAACTCTCTAATCAAATTTAATGGTCACTTAAACCTATATTTTTCTGATATAGATGTTTCATGGTTACGCAAATATGAAATTTGGTTACGTTCAGAAGGTATTGCAGAAAATACCATTGGCATTAGATTTAGAACACTCCGAATGATGTATAATGTCGCTATAACAGAGAAATTTGTCAATCCTGAATGTTACCCTTTCCACTCGTATAAAGTCTCTAAATTGCACGAAGAAACAGCCAAAAGAGCACTGACAAAATCCGATATTCAAAAAGTAATAGATTATCATTCAAGCAAATCACACGTTCAACTTGCTATTGATATTTTTACATTTACTTATTTTATGGGTGGTATTAATTTCGTTGATATAGCTCTTCTGACAAAAGCAAATATAATCGAAAATCAACTTGCTTATTACCGTAAGAAAACTGGCAAGCTCATAAAGCTGCCAATTCAGCCAAAAGCAATTGATTTAATCTGCAAGTATCAAAATGCCAATAGTGAGTATTTATTTCCGATATTATTTAGTTACCATACAACAGAGCAACAAATCGCCAATCGAATTCATAAAGTAATAACCAAAGTCAATACTCAGTTGAAAAAACTAGGTAAAGAATTAAAAATTCAAATAGACATAACCACCTATGTTGCCCGGCACTCATTTGCCACTGTTTTAAAGCGCTCAGGCGTTTCCACTTCCATAATAAGTGAATCACTGGGGCATAGTTCCGAAAAGGTCACGAGGATTTATCTGGATAGCTTTGAGAACAGCCAAATCAGCGAAGCGATGATGAATCTACTCTAAAAATCTACATGATATATGAAAATGCAAGGTCAAGGACTTTGCATTTTTTATTTAGTGCGGTAGATAGAATAATTCTAAGTTCAAATGCGATAATTCGAATAATGCTGACAAATCAGTTTATATATCTTTGATATTCAGTTGCATGGAAATTATTTTTAATATATGGCTTAAGAAATACACAAATTACTTGTATATTCCAAATATATTATATAACTTTGCATAAATTTATAAATAAATATATTAAAATATACACAAAGCGTACTTTATGCCTGATTTATTTAGACCAACTAATTTATGAGTTTCCCTGAAACTACTTCACACAGCATTGCCTCCCTAATCTCTTTCATGCAGAACAATATTCTGGACCTGCTTCAACTCAATGAATATCTGAGTTGATTTTAATCACAAATACCTTATTGTCAATTGATTCACCACCAATTATTTTGTGGCTGAGTCTTTATTTTGCGTAACTATATTAGCTCGTTACTTTTATAACTAGCACGTTATCAACAATATAAACTACATTTATATGAAGAAATTTAATGAAGCAGCTGAAACCGCCAGCACAAAACAAAAAATTAGCGGTTATTTACAAACTCATAAATCAACTCAAATGAACGTATTTGAAAAAACAGAAGCCGATGTTAGATGACGGCTTGAATTAGAAGACAAAATTAACGAGCTAGATAAAATTAGCTCACAGTACGAAACTATTTTAAAGAACATGGAGGATTTGAAGGAAGTACTTTTTGAGAAGCAAAAACGCCCCGAAGATACTATCCTGACTAACAGGCAGTTTCTGGAACTAATGGGAATTTCCTCACGAACAGGACAAACATGACGTGATAACAATCTTATAAGTTTTAGCCAAATTGGCAATTGTTTATATTACAGATTATCAGATGTTCTTGAGTTTTTAAGCAACTATTTTCATGAACGAAAATAGATCAATCAATCAACCAACTAATTAAAATACAATGTATAACGAAGAAAAAAACGTTTCAATTTTCAGGAACTACACAAATTGAATTCAAGACAAGTGCCTATTAGAAGTACTAACCGACATTAAAGATGGAAAATATAGCACTGATGTTCAATCAATTAGAAATATGATTTTTTTAGGCGATACAAATTATGCCGACACACTAAAAAAGAAACTTCAGGCATTTACACCGTCTGGCACTTTCAATAATGGTCGAAAAGCAGAATTGCTAAGTACTTACAGCGGTTTTATAGTACTCGACATTGACAAATTAAGCGATGACCAATTATACAGTGCAAAAAAAGCAGTTCAGGACTGCCAACACACCTATTCCGTATTTATAAGCCCCAGCGGAAACGGACTCAAAGTAATAGTTCCGGTAAACAGTATGGTACAGCAGCACAAACAAGCGTATCAACAAGTTTCCAGCCATTATGAATCACTTACAGATTTACAGATTGACCAATCAGGCAAGGACGTTTCACGCCTTTGCTTCGTGTCGTATGACCATGAATGTTATATCAATACAGATGCAGTTCCTTTTCATTTCAATGCTGATATCATGCAAATCAACCAATTACTTGTTATTAATTTTAAAAATGCCAATATGCTAAACACCGTTTCAAATATCAACGATGAACAACAAATCTTTCAAAAGTGCATAGAATTCACCGAAAATAAACAAACTTATGCAGAGGGGAACCGTAACAATTTTATTCACCTACTTGCCTGTAACTGCAATAGGGCTGGTTTAATCCATGAATCGACAGAAAAATTTATCCTACAGTCATTCGACCTGAACCAACAGGAAACTATATGTGCAATTGATAGCGCATATAACAATAATAGGCATGAGTTTGGAAATGTTGAATACTTTGCAAATGTTGCAACCCTTGTAAATGAAACTGAGACTCAATTTTCAAACAATATTGATGAATCCACTGAGGACGGCACAAATGATACTCCTTATTTGCCTGATGATATATTCGACCAACTACCTTCAATTTTAAAAGATGGCTGCAAAGTGTTTTCTAATCGGAGAGAAAGAGATGTATTCTTATCGTCAGCACTACCAATTTTAGGTGGTTGTATGCCTAACATAATTAGTTTATACAGCGGTAAAGAGTATTTTGCAAATCTTTATACATTTATTATCGCTGCTGCCGCAAGTGGAAAAGGTTCATTGTATTGGGCAAAAGTTTTAGGCAGTAAGTATCATAAAATCTTACTTGATGACAGCAATGTTAAGAAAAAGGAATTCGAGCAGAAAATGGAAATATATAAAAACCTGCAATTCAACAACAAAGGAAAGTCCTCTGAAATGGAATTGCCACAAGAACCAAATTATAAAATTTTATATATTCCGGCTAATATCAGTAGTGCAAGGGTTATTCAACACCTCAAGGAAGGAAATGAACGAGGTATTTTCTGTGAAACAGAAGCTGATTCAATGGGTAATACTTTAAAGCAAGATTGGGGCGGTTATTCGGATTTACTTCGTAAAGCCTTTCACCACGAGCCAATATCTTATAGTAGAAAAACCAATAAGGAATTTGTTGAAATAGACAACCCCTGCTTATCAGTTGCGTTATCAGGGACACCCGGACAAGTTGAAAACCTTATCAAATCGTCGGAAGATGGATTGTTCAGTCGATTTATTTTTTATTCGTTTAAATCAAACCAAAACTGAATTGAAGTTAGTGAAACCAGCAACGGCGTAAATCTTTCGGAGCATTTTGATATATTGTCGAGCAAAGTGCTTGATTTTATTGAGTTTCTGAATACGAATAATAAAATTGCATTTAAATTAACAGGAGAGCAATGGAAGAAACTGAATGATTTTGGTGAAAACAGTTTGATTACATTAACGAACCTATTCAGTGAAGACCTTGCAAGTACTTCCAAACGGCTAGGGATTATTTTAATGCGGATATGCATGGTGCTGACTGCTTTAAAGTATTTTGATCGAGCTGAACTGAACAATGAATTTATATGTGCTGATGAAGATTTCGAAATTGCTTTAAAACTTGTCAAAGTGTATGAGCAACACTCTATTAACATGTTCAAGAAACTACCAAAATCGACAACCAGAGTAGATAAAACGTTGAAAAAATTATATGATTTATTACCAGAGACTTTTCAGCGTAAAGAAGCTATTCAAATAGCTAATGACAAACTGATGATAAAACAACGGTCAGCCGATGATTATCTTTCCAAATACCTGGCTTTAAAAATGCTTGATAGTCCACGATCAGGATATTACACAAAAATAAAATAATGATATTGAGAATTGCGAGGGTTGCAAAATCTGCAATCTTCGCAATTTATTTCTATTATATCTAAAACAACACCTACCCACGCAGGTTTAAACCGAATAGGTAAAGCGGTCTTCGTCATTCCGCCACTTTGTTCACAAAAACATAGCCCCAAGGGTAAAACAAGCAGCCTGAAAAAAATCTCCACACCTCGTTTACACTTCGGGTAGTATTTTTTCGTCTGCCCTTGTGGCTACCGCTTCCACACTCATTCATGCGCTCCAGTAGGTGCTCTTCATGGCGTGTTAGCTTGTTTTGTTCACTACGTTCTGTCATTCCTCAGTCATGGTTGCACCTGCCCCCTAAACCCCAATAAGGTATTCGCTAAAGCTCATAATATTTTTAGTAGGGGTCAGCCACCATTTAGAGTTTTGCTCGCCTGCAGTCACTCATGCTGTTACAGTTTGTCACATTTTTTGCAACTCACTTTTCTTGTTGGCTAATTGCCGTATTCGTTCAGTCTTTTCGTTCATTTTATTTCACTACACTACTTCACTCACACCGCAACGCCAACCCCACGCAAGAGCTGTCATTCATTCACTCATTCCGTTCCATTTCGCTACAATCACTTTCAGGGGTCTATGTTTTTTCCCACGCTAATATCCTTGTGGTTGCAGCATTGTTCCGTTTCACTCCACAAAGCTTCACCACCGCACACATAAACCACTTATCGTTCTTTTCGCTACAATCCACTACATTCACTCATTACTTCCAGCCCTTGCTTTTCCAACGCTAACGTTCGAGCAAAAAAATGCGCCAAACTGGCTGCCAGCAGCACCCTGCCACAGCACTTCGTGCTATCCGTGTCCGGGGCATTCGCTCCACTCGCAGCGGCTCGCCCACAACGCACAGGCTTCATACTTCATTCCGTTTCTCTTCATTTCGCTTTTAAGCCTTGCTATCAACGCTAGCTCAAGGCTGTTTTTACCAAGAAAATTCGGTTTAATCCTGCTTCTCCCACGCCAACCCCCGACCACCCACCCCTAATATAAATGCAGTTGATATTTAACATAATACAAAATACAAGTGATTGACAGATCGACAAAAAAAATGTTCACAAAGATAACAGCAATAAAATAAGTCAGTAAAGGTCAAGCCCTACGGGTTTTTGCCACAATCTCCACACCTCGTTTCACTTCGGGTAGTATTCTGCCAAAAAACCTTGACAGCCTTAACGCTTCATTTCATTTCGCTTTTTATTGCAGTAAGAGGGTGTTTACATTTTCTTTTCCCCTTTTTGCTTTTTCGCGAAGAATTAGCATTTGCTGGATTTGACAATGTATAATCACCCTTTATTCTATTGACTTATGTGTACCTTTTATTTGAAGTCTTTCAATCCAAAAGACGAAATCTCAAAACCCCACTTCTTTATCCAAAACAAAGGGAATAACAGCGGAAAACCCCTTTTATCTTCCTGTCCGAATTGCTTTACAATCCAATTCAACAATAACGATGACAAAGAGCTGGTGTACTGGTTACTTTTCTGTTTGTGGCAGTCTAACACATTTTATCAGTATTTGCGTGGTTCAGTTATTCCCTTTATCGTTCTGCGGGATATAAAATCATGTATTCAGGATGGTTTAGATAAATCGTTTAAAAGCCCGGAACAGTTTCAAAAAATGGTTTCTTCGTTTCAGTCCATTAATAAAGTCGAAAACCAGCTCAAACAAAATTTACAGGCAATCCAAAAAGCAAAAAAACTCATTCTTTACAGCTTCATGCAGTGAATAAGTCTACCATATCCCTAGCATAAAAGCCATATAAGCGCACCAGTTAAGGATTTGATGCAATACTCCATTTAATCGCAAGAGTTGCTTAAAATTAATTTAAATAAGTTACGTGGTTATAAAAAGATAATGCATATCTTTGAGGGTTGGAAATGGTGAGAGTGACTTTCAAATATCTTTGAAAAAGTCGCTCAAAGTTATTCCGAAATAATCACAAATTGCAGATAAAGTACTGACAGTTATATTGCTTCTCCCGGATTCTATACGAGCAATATGTATTTCAGTATCAATGAAAAAGCTATCTTGCGATATGCCTTTTTCTATTCTCAACTGCTTTACTCTATTAGCAATTTTCGAAATGAGGATAGTATTTTTTCTTTGCTTGCCCATTAACGAGCAAAATTCGTATTTTATTAAATAAATACCACTGACATATTTGTCAGTACGAAGTATTATTTTTACTTTTGCATTTCACTTTTTTTGTTTAGAGTGTGTTTTGTATTATAACCACTGTACTTATCTTAAAAGCTCTACTTATGCAAATTATCAAGTTTCCTTTTGTTTCTATTTTATGCTGTTTATTTCTATTTGCCTTCCAATCAACAGCCAGTAGCAGTTCTAATCTTGACCTTGTTAGCTTAAAAAACCAAGGCTATCAAATTTTCAACAAAGACAACTTTGTCATTAAATGTAATTCAAAGTTGAAAATTAATTCCGAAGCATTAAGATTAGCTAAAGAGAATGGTATTAATTTTATTTTATCTTCTTATATTGGTTCTGAAAACGATAATTCTGAGAGTTCTGGTGTTATTTATAATATCCAGATTTCTGATATTTCCTCTCAATATAAGAATATTCAAATTGGCAAACATAATGCTATTACTTTAAATTATCTCGATAGTTATTGCTCAAGCCTCAAAGCGAATAATATGAGTTTCAGTAGACCTAGTTTTAACGGTTTAAATGCTGTTGAGTATTATTTTTTGCAAAATGGAGTACTACCTACCAAGTCTATTATTTTTATTAAAGACAAAAAAGCATATATGTTGCAGGTCGGTACAAGAAAAAATCTTTCTAAAAAATATACAGATTTTAAAAACTCATTCAAATTTATTAAATAATCAATTATGGGAAATACAGGTAAAATTATTACAATTGTCATTATTGTGTTTGTTGGTGTATTTGCGTTAGCACTTATGCAGAAAGCTGGCGGTGGTGGTATGGGATTTTTCGGTTTATTCGGAGTTGCTATATTCTTCGTTATTAAATCTATTTTTAAAAAAGACAAGCCAAAAGAAAACGATTCAATTGTAAAAAAAGACAATGATGAGATTAAGCTTGAAAAATAGATGATTAAGCCTGACTACTATAATATTCTACGTGTAAGTCGAGAAGCGTCAAAAGAAGATATCAAGAAAGCTTACCGTAAACTAGCCATTGAGGTACACCCGGATAAAAATAAAAGTTCTGATGCTCACGAGAGATTTGTCGAAATCAATGAAGCATACTTACTTCTAAGCGATGATGAGGCCAGAGCTAAATACGACAATGAGTTTTTTTCTAATCTTCAATATGAGGACCTTTTCAATTCTAGTGTTAAAGATGTATTTGTGGACAACGATTTGAATGATTGGTCAAAGAAGGCAAAGATGCAAGCAGAGCGTTACGCAAAGATGACGTTTGAAAACTTTTTCAATTTAGTTGCTGGAGTAGCAAAAGAAACAGGTTTTCAATTTGGCAACGTGATTATCTATATGATATCTGGCATTTCACTTTTAAGTGGGATTGGATTCTTAATTCGTTCGAACATTGTACTTGGTGTGATATTTCTAACTTTGGGTATTGGTGGTCAATTTCTGGCAAATAACAGATGGGAAAAGCATTAATAGTACATTTTAAATACTTAAATAATAAACATATGAGTAAATTTCTATTGATAATTACAACTTCTTTATTACTATTTTCGTGTGGGAATAAACAAGTCCCTCTGGATAAAAGAATTACTTCCGAGTATACTTTTGATTGGGTTTATGGGGCTGATTATATGGCAATGTATAAAGAAATGAAAGAACAAAAGTATCAAAAAGAAAAGAATTATTCTTCTGATATATCTATTAAAACAATTGGTAAAATTATTATTTCTAAAAATGAAATATTAGTGCAAAGTGATGATGAACAATTGAAGAAATTTATTGAGCAATACGGCAAACTTAAAGTTTTAAACGTTGAGGAAGAGCAACCCTCTAGCATGAAAAAATATGGTATAATTTATCACAAATACAAAACCGATAAATGCGAAGTCTCTGTATCGATTAAATCCAATATTGTTAACAATATAACTTTTAATTTTTCTGCTTCAGAAATTCTTACATTTTACAAAATAAAATAGGTATTTTGATTTATATGTTGTCATTAATTATTGTTTTACTTTTTTATTATATTAAATTATGAATAAATTCACTTTCTTACTTATCGCCTCTTTTCTTTCCATTTTCGTTTCAGCTCAATCATTTAGCGAAAAAGTCTTTCAGTGCGAATATAATGGCAGCAAATCAAGTCCTCCTAATTTGTTTATTCATTTTGATTATCCAAATAGTAATTTGACAATTAAAGGTAGTGATGAAGGATCTACTTTAAAATTAAAAAAATACAAAGAAGTAATTCGTGACAGCAAAAAAACTGTTTATGTATATACCTCTGTTGATCCTCATGGAACTGAAATTTTAGTTGGTATCTATGATTACGCTAGTATTAATACGAAGCTAGTTTATTTTAAATATCCAAATGGTGACGAAGTTAATTATTGGATGTGTAAATAATTTCTTTTTTATCTTTTATCACTACGGTTTTCTTATTGATTTTTAATTCACAATAGTTATTTATGTATTATGAAAAAGTTCACTATCAGCTCTTTGATTGTTATTGTTTTCAGTATGACTTCTTGCTATGTTACCAAGCAGAGCTATCAGCCCGTTAATCAAAGAAGTGCTTCCTCTTACTCTGAAAAAGAAAAAATGGATTATCTTAACGAATATGGTATTATTGAATATCGTAAGAAATTTGGTTATTAAAATATCAATATTCTGAAAGCAAAAAAAAATGTTTATGTTTTATGCATTTATTAATATTGAAATTAGATTAATTTCAATTTAACGCTTCCGTTTTTAAATTATTTATTTACTATTATAATGTATTGATATTATGAAAAGAGAATTGCTTTTATACATTGCCATAATAGTTTGCAATTTCACTTTTAGCCAATTTAATCCTAAATTAGATGCTAAAAATGGATTTCAAACTTTTAAATTTGGTGATTTAATGTCAATTTACAATGGAAAAATTAATCATGAGTTTGACAATTACTACAAATACACGTATTCGTATCCAAACTCATTGTTCAATGAAAAGTGGGATAATTTAATTTTGCAATTTTTCAATAATAAACTTGGTTATATTCAAATACTATACAATTCTAACAATGAATACATATATAATTCAATTTTAAGAAACTTAGAGACATTATTTGGCGAATCACGTAAATATTACTATGGTGAGATTGCAATAAATAATGAGCTATATAGGAACCAATGGGAAGGTAAAGTTGTTAGCCTAGCAATGATTATGTATAATGATAAGAAAGCTGATACTAACGGCGGCTATTATATCACTATAATTATACGCAATAAACAAATTATAGAAGATGCTTTAAATAGTCAATTTTAAATTTATCAATATGAGTATTAGACAACTGAATTCTTCTGAAAAATCAGATTTTGATGAAATAATTCAAAAAGGATGTTTTGTAACATTCAATACTGAATTAAATGTTTATATATTTCGCTATAACGAGAAGGAAACTAATTTTGGAGGCACATATAATCCAAGATGGATTATGGATAATATTATTGAAACATTAAACATTAAATAGATTTGAGTTTTCATTTCAACAAAAAAGGGTGTCCCAAAACGGAACACCCTTCATTTTTTAATCAACCAATTATTAAAAAACGTTGTGAATTTTTAAAGCATTACCAGTATTAAGCTGATAATAATTTGCACCTACTTTTTGATAAAACTCTACACCAATCGAATTCAACACAGTTACGTCAGCTGTCAGCGTTGGACTTCCCGGAAGTGTACTTGTCAATGTGATTGCACCAGGGATAGTTGAATTCAAATCCATATAATCAGAATACGCTACGTTGGAGAGTTCATTTACTGTTGAATCTAATGGCTCATAAATGCCCGTAGTGGCGTTATAAGCGAAGTCTGAAACCACAGACACTGCATTTATCAAACGGAAATGTGTTGCTCCTGTTGGAGCTTTAATAGCTTCTCACGGCTTAAATTCTGCCATTTCTACCGTTGCACTATCACGCTCAACACTATTTGTCAAAGTAAATGGAGTGTAAAATACACTATCAAAACTAATGTTTTTATTGAAGTTCAAACCTAACAGATATTTGCTTTGTGTTGATATCAAAATTGCACGATAACCACGAGCTTCAGATTGATCTTCCAAGTTGATTTTCTTCATTATTCCAGTCAAACGACCAGTCAATTGAGGGTCACTCATTTGTTTCATAAGCATATTCAATCCCACACGTACAGAACGCCCAGCATTAGCACAACCACCAAACTCATTCATATTCTCACGAGTACGCTGAAAAGCAGCGTCATTCTTAATCTGCTCACCTGTTGCACCACCTTTTAATCCGGCAAAGTTGCCAGTTAAACCTTTAATTTTAAAATGGCGGATATCTCCGATAGTTCCACCGTACTTAATTGCACCTAATTGTCTTGCCATAAATTTTATGTATTATTTTAATTATGAATATAGACAAAGATATAAAATTAACGCCAATTACACAAGTCGAAAAGTAGCGCAAATAACTGAATTAGAATGTAGTAGAAGTGATAATATCTTTGAAATGTAGTTGGATATATCAGAATATTTTGTATCTTTGCATTGTACAAAAGGAATGCCTTTTGTTTAGAAAACTCAATTTATTAACAAATCTTGTTTTACTACGGATGTAAACCAATATGTAAACCGGATAAGATTATTGTTAGAGTAGGATAAAAATAGCTAATCATTAAAGTGCTCATATAGAGCAATATGGTATCACCCGCTAAGCCGAAAGGTACCATAGCTCAGTTGGTAGAGCAAAGGACTGAAAATCCTTGTGTCCCCGGTTCGATTCCTGGTGGTACCACGCAGAAAAACGCTAATAATCTTATAAATAGATTGTTAGCGTTTTTTCTTTAACCACTTGTCCCGTATTTGTCCCGTAAATCGGTCATTCAGATATTAATACTATGCTTATATCTAAATCAATAAAATAAAGAATACCATTCTCACCCCTTAACACATTCTGAGGTTTAGCATCTGATAGCTCAAATATTCCATTAGTATATCCGGTTAAACCAAAATTTACCCCCTTGCCTAAAACAGTTTTAATAAATCCTCTTTTATTTAACTCAGTTTCAATTAATATTTGTGGTGCGTATTCGTAATTTGGAATGTAAGGCTGTTTCATTACAGCGCATGTCTGTCCGGTATTGTTTTTTGTAAAACCAATAATTTTGTATGAAACTTCCGGGAACAATAAATTGTGAGTAAGGATTCTATCAAAGAAGTAATTTAAATCTCTGGTATATTCAAACTCAGTAACATCCTCGTTCAGAAAGAAAAAGTTATTTACCTTTATCACATTTCTACCATCTTTCGATAAATAAACCGTGTTTTCAGTTCCATTATTTATACTTTCACCATCGGTTAGTTTTGAAAGCTCATCAATCCATACGCCATTACTTATAGCTATTTGTGCAAGTTGTCGAAGTCCTTCGTGCTTAATCCAACGTTTATCAAGGCTTTACGTTGTTGCTGAACTACTTGTTCCCTTGTAGATGTAGGCTGACTCTGTGATTGTTTTAGCGACTCCATTGCTACCTGAGATTGCTCCCAATGATATATAGATGGATTCGTTGCCCATTGTTCGTCGGTTAACCATGTTGGTTTTTGTTGGTTTTTCATTTGAATGAACTCGTTTTAGGAATTTATCATCTTTAGATGATTTCTTTTCTACAAAGTTAGAATTATTTAATATTTCTGCAATGATTTTTTTCACACCCCTCTACGGAATTATGAACCAGCACAATAATATGAAAATCAATCAAGTATCTCCAATATGTATGTAGTTTTTGTCGCAAATATATACTGTTTTTGCGACAAAATCAATTCAATCTTTAAAGCGATCTTTTTAAAAAAATCAGACTTTTATCAATTGTTTTAACCGCCCCTGATAGCACTGCCAATAATTTTGTTTTATTTTGTCGTTTAGATAAGAGGCTGCAATAAGCTTTTCAACTTCTGCTGATTTTGAAACCATTAGTTCCATACTGTTCTTTAATATCTTTTTGCTTATGCCGGCAATCTCAGCTAATTTGGCAAATTGCGCACTGATTTTTCCTTGTGCTACATTTTTGGGCAATAGTCCATCTTCGAGTGCAAAATCTTTGTCTTCAATGTGAATTCGACTGTTTAAAAGGTCGTAAGCGGGACTTAATCGATAGTCACCCATTGGTGTCTCAAGTATCGAAAAGTTTTTAAAATTCGCATCACCATTCGAAAACAAATAGTTGAAAATAAGCAACTTTAAAAGTTTTGGTGCTTCTATTTTATAAGTTGGCAAATGCGTTTGCATGAGTTGAAATAGATCCAAATAATTCCCCAAATACTTGTAATGTTCTCCGTGCGTTTGTGGTGTACGACCGGCCAGAGATGCAAAATCGTCTTGAGCACGTTTTATCCCGTCTTCATTTACATCAAAGCGCTTCGTGATATAGGCCGGAGCACCGTTTTTAAAAAAAATCAATGCGTTCTCGGCTGTTTCTATTCCATACACTAGGCGGGCAATTTGCATGGTTAAATGTTCGTTAGCAGGCATTTGATCCGGATTTTTACCCGCACCCGGAATCGGTTTCAGTATATAAGTACCTCGTTCCCCTTCTTCAATCAATCGTAACTTATTTTTTTCGAGTAAAACCGAGAATTTTTCCTGTACTCCCGAAATCGACATGCATTTTCTGTTTTGTTCAAAAAGCTCATCCGTTTCAGCATTAGATGCAGGTGAATCGTAGGGCAATACATATTGCACCGCCTTGCCGTTAAAAACCCTTTTTAAGCATGTACGACTATACCCGCTAAAGCCTTCGGCTAATGTGCCTGGACAATATTTTATTTCAGGTAAACTCATTCTTTTTCAATTTTTGTTATCCGTACTGCACCAATGCTGTCAAACTTTGCAGTGGTCATTAGTAAACCAAAATAATCATCCGTATCAATCCGATTCAATTTGCACACCACCTGCTTATTGGAGCCTTCGGGTAGCATGTTATAAAAAAACGGAAATAAGTATTGCGAATGAAACGGCTGTTCATTTTTGGGCAAAGTAAGGCTGATAGCTGGTTTAGCGTTGTCAGCTAACCATGCATTCATATAGCAAAATGTAAATGAGCCATCATCGTGTTGGGTCAATACGCCGGCTTCCTGGTCTTTGAATAGTACTTGAGCTTCTCTCATTTGTTAGGAGCGATGTTTTTTATTGTCAGGCTTACTTCCATCCCAAGTACATCGGCTATTTTTTGTAAGGTAAGCAATGTAGGATTTCCTTTTCCGCTTTCAAATTGCTTCAAGGTGCGTAATCCCACGCCCGATAATTCGGCTACCGTTTCTTGTGTTACTTGCAACACTTCCCTGCGCGCCTTTATTGTTTTTATTAATTCTGCATAGTGCATTATATGGCTCTTTTTGGTGCAAATATACAATACTTTTCTAAATATACAATAAAAAGAGCAATAAATAGCACTTTATTGTGATAATGATAGTTTCAGCTTGTAATTATCTCACTTTTCCTTTATTTAGGGGCTGCTGAAAAACTGTTAATATTCTGACAATATGCTATATAACTCTTTTAATGAAGGTTTACATGCAATCATTTTTGCATATTTTATTTAAAAACGATGCACTCAAAATATGAAATCTTAATAGTAAACCACAAAAGTACACAAAAGAATATTACTAATATTTGATATATTTTTTTTTGTGTTCTTAATGATAACATATATATATATATATTGCTAAATATGAAACAATTAAGTTCACAAAAGAATAAATCCTAATGGTTTTATGTATAAACTTTTGTGATTCTTTTGTGTCCTTTTGTGGTTTTAATATCTTTAAATTAGCATTTCAGCAGACTATTTAACCATTATTTTTAACGAACAATACTTTTCGGGAAAATTATCTTATCGACACACCAAAAATCCCATTGAAAAAGCAGATTCATCTCACCAGCTCCCAAAAAGTGGAGTGACTCTGCTGAGCCTTCAACTTTACCCACAAAGTCACAATCGAACTGAACCACTGCTTTTTCTGTGTCAAATACCAATTCTTTAATTGTAAAATCATTCAGGTGAAATGTACTGAAAGCCTGACGAAAATGATTATGCCATTCAGCTTTCTCTGCTTCGCCAGACATAAAAGTTGTATAATAATCACTTTCTTTATTTAAATAAGAACTTACAAAATTATATGAATGCTCTCGGATATCGTGTTCATGATTGGGGTGAAACTCTTCGTAAGTGTAGTGCGATATCATACCCGGAATTTGTATATCATCTTTCTCTTCCAGAAATAATTCTTCGGTAATAAACCGATACAATTCCCTGTTATCAACTTCACAAATTGTATCTAATGAAACGCTTTTATTAGCCATCAGCTCCATTAATCTGTTTAATTCTTCGGTAATTTCGGCATCGGTCAACTCTTCTACCTTGCGAAAGGGTGGTTGTTCCAGAAAATCGTACAATTTAATGACATTAGCTGATTTAAAAGCATTCTCGAAAGCCATAATATGATCCAAAAACTGACTTTCGATTTCGAGTGGTAAATCGTTATCATTATTTATGTTACCAAAATATGCGCCATGCTCTTCGGTAAGCTGTTTTTTCTTTTCTTCGTTCTCAATCCGTATCCGATCAAGTTTGTCTTTGGGTGTTTCTTTGTTCTTTTTCATACATTTATAATTTATTTGATATTCATCTTAAATCATTGGTTTTAAGTCGAATTTCGAAACTATATATTGCAATTTTTCCACCAAAAGGTTTATCCAGAGAAAATATTCAGGCGATTTTAATGTGCAAAACCCAATTTCGCCGTAATGCTCAAAACTTTTACGGTGTATAACCACAAAATGAGCCTTTTCATAAAACTTCAACATAATATCTTCGAACGACATTTCAACTTTTTGTCGGGCAAAGCTAATATTACAGTCTAAAATATCAACCCACCATCTTTCATGTAAAGCGTATGCATCATTGAGTATCATCACTTTTTCAGACAAGGTTAAATGACGTATGTTGTAAAAAATATCGTTTTCTATCATCTTTATTTTTCAATTCCAATTCCAGCACCAAATTCTGCCAACAAAGTATCATCTTCGTTGGAAAATAACTTTTTGTATTTCAGCTATTTAGCGACAGTTCTCACGCATATGCCCTACTTCCACCACTCTGTGCAATGGTCAAAAAATGGTCGTACACTCTATCGCATTTGTTACTGTAAATTTCTCTATCGTAGCTTTTAGGGAGTGTTTCATCCAAAACTTTTTTAATTGCAAATTGAACTTGCATGCGGGTTTGGGTATCTTTAAACCAGTCGGTAATGAGTACAGTTGGTCTATCATCCTTTAATTTATGCAATAAACTTTTAGCAGCCAGTTTTACTTTTTGCTCTTCGTCTTTGGTCAGGTTTTCTTTTTTTATGAGGTCGAAGATTTCCAGTTCGGCATCGGTCAGTCCTTCCTTTGCAGCACGCATTTCTTCTTCACGCATTTTATCCACAAAGTCCATTAAATCGTCGAAGAAATTTTCGTTGGTTGCATTGCCAGAGTTGTAACGGTCGATTATTTCCTGCAACTTCTGCGCAAAGCTGATCCGAGTTACATTTCGCTCCATCATCAGTTGTAATTTACTTGAAATAAATGCCCTGAGGTCAGCAATTTCAATATTTTTATGTGGAGCTGTTTTGTATTCTTCTTTTAATTTCTCAATATCCAGTTTACTAAGGTCAATTTGCTTCCAAGGTTTAATGGTAAATGCATTTCCTTCGGCAGCAATATTCTCAATCAGCGGTTTATTACTGATTTGTTCTTCTACTGCTTGTGCCACTATGCTTTCGTCCAGCAATTGACTGATACGCCTTTTAGCGCTATCCAAGTCGGCTCTATCCGCTTTTCCATCCATCACTTCGCGCAAATAATGAATAATGGCAGCCAATAGAAAGTCCTTGCGGCGACCTAATATTTCTGGTTTACAGGCTTCGTACAATGCCTCAATGGTGTTGTCGTACACCACAAACTGTTTTTTGTGTTCGTCGTTTGCCACAATGGTATCGGCAAAGTCATCGAACAATCCCAACTTGTTGAAAAGTATCTTTGAATCACTGATTTCTGTCAGATTTACGCCTATGGTTGCACACCAAAGATTGCATTCGTTTATGGCATCGGCAAGTAACACATAGAGTTGATCCTTTTCTTGTACCGGCACATCTTCACCCGAAGAACCACCAAAAGTGCCACCACCATAGGAAGCAAATGCTTTTTTGAGGTTACGGAAAACATTGTAGTAGTCAACAATTAAACCGTTTTTCTTTGGTTTGTTATTTATCAGAAAGTCTGTCACCCTGTTTGCACGTGTTATGGTCTGCATTAGGGTATGGTCTTTCATAGGCTTGTCGATATACAAAGTTGAAACAGTTGGTGCATCAAAACCCGTAAGCCACATACTGCATACAAAAACAAGTCGTAATGGGTCATCTGGTTTCTTGAATTTGTATTCTAGGTCGTAACCATTTTCGTCGGGAGTGAGCATCCGTTTTCGGTGCGATTTTATATCTAAATTTTGTTTTTCAAATTTTTCATCCTCGCCCGCTTCTTCACTTACAATCACCGCCATTTCGGTTTTTCGCATCCAATCCAGCAAACGTTTTTGTTCCTCTTTTTCTCGACTATCATTTAGCGAGTTCAGTTGTGTTTGCAATTTTCGTTTTTCTTCTTCCCACAATCGTTTTACCTTATCGTACATTTTTACGGCTGTGAATTTATCAATGGCAATTACCATTCCTTTGCCCAGATAACCTCGGCGAGGGAAATGATACACAATATCGTGAGCAATAATATCTAAACGATCGTCTCGTTTTAAAACGCTCATTTCTGTAGCAAAATCTTTTTCCAATCTGATTTGATCGGCTTCAGTCAAATTTTCATCGCTAACAATATCAGCCAAATCATCATCAATATCATCATTCTGAAGCAATACAGAAGGAACACGCTTGTGATAGAAGAGCGGTACAGTAGCCTCATCTTCAATACTTTGTTTAAAGTTATATTCCGATACATTTTCGCCAAACCATTCGTGCGTTAGCTTTTTACTTCCCAATAATGGTGTCCCTGTAAATGCCATGTATTGTGCATTGGGTAAGCCGGTACGCATATTTTCCGCCAAATCTTTGTATTGTGTACGGTGGGCTTCGTCAATAATCACAATAATATCGTTGCGGGTTGACAATATTGGATATGCCTGACCTTTTGGGTAACGAAATTTTTGTATTAGTGTAAATATATAGCGGGTATTGGTTTGAAGCAATCCACGCAAGTCTTCACCGTTGGCCGGTCGGCATTTGGTGTCTTTGTTGAATGCACCTGCACCCAAAAAGTTCCGGTAAATCTGACCATCCAAATCATCGCGATCGGTAACAATCAGAAATGTGTAGTTACCTGTGAATTTGCGGAATACTTTTCGGGCAAAAAATATCATACTATAACTCTTGCCGCTACCTTGTGTATGCCAGAAAACACCTAATTTGCCTTTGTTCGCGCTGTCGGTTCCTTCGGTATCGTGCTTCAGGCGAAGTGCGAAATTGTCAATGGCATTGTTTACACCTAAAAACTGGTGATTTTTGGCTGCAATTTTGGCTATATCGTTGTAGAAAAGAATAAAATTTTCTACATAATCCAATAGTTTCCGTTTGTCGCAAAGACCCAAAACGGCATAATCCAAACTAACACCGTACTGTTGAATTCGTTTTTTATCCGGCACTTGTTCTTCGTTGTTTGGACGTAACCAATTGAAAAAGTGACCATAACCTGCATTAAAACTACCTACTTTTGTCTCGAATCCATTACTCAGCATACATAAGGCATTGTAATGAAACAAGAGTGGAATATCGCGGCGGTAATTGGTGAGGTTATCGTCGTAGGCATTACGAACAGCAATGTTACTATTTTTGAGTTCGATAAAAATTAAAGGAAGACCGTTCAGAAAAACAATCAGGTCAGGTCGGCGACGGATAAACTGTCCTTGTATCCAGAGTTGTGAAACAACTAAGTAATCATTTTTGGATGGCTCATTAAAGTCAACGACTTTAACGTTTACAGTTTCTTTTCGTCCGTTAGTGTTGTTTATTTCAAGTTGAATGCCATTCTTGATTAAGCCTGCAATTTCTTTATTGGCTTCAAATTCCAATTTATCCAGGCGGGTCTGACAAAGTTGTTCAAAAGCCTCATCTATGGCCGATTCGGGAAGTCCTTTGTTTAATTCAATCAGCTTCCGACGGAGTAATGGCTTTATGACCACATCCGTTTCTGTCAAACGACCCGTACTGTCTTTATCAATGCAATTGATATGGCGGTAATCGAGGTTGTGCGTGAACACCTCTATAATTGCCTTTTCTATTTGATCTTCCGATATGTAATTTGCCATATTTGAGAATTGATTTAGAATTTATCACCTAGTTTATCACCTAATTTACCCCGTAACTATTTATTCGCTAATATACACCAATAACCTGTTTTGTCAGATCCAATACGTTCAATCATCTTATCTTGCTTTAGCCTACGAATTTGTTTTTCAACAGCACTAACACTTAATCCTATGCTATTTGCAATTTCGGTTTCGTAATGTTTTTATTGTCAATTATATGATTGATAATTTGAGTCGACGTTTATCCCCTAGTATTTTAGTTTCTTCCATCATTTCTTCCATGTTTCTTCCATATTTTCTTCCATGTTTTCTAATTTCTACATTAAAAAATGATTTTCTAATGCCCAATTTTAGGCTTTACCACCATTTATACCGCCACTTTTACCGCCATTTCTTCCACAGTATTACCACAGTTTCTACCTTGTTTTCTGCCATGTTTTCTGATTTTACGTTTATAAGAGATAGTCCAATGCACACTTTTATGCTTTTACCGCCAGTTATACCGTCATTTTCTCCACAGTCTTTACCACAGTTTTCTCCACAGTATAACTATTCTGTTTTATCAGGAACAATTACCCATTGCCCACCTTTATCTCCACCTATTCGGTTTAAAACGCCTGCTTTTTTTAATTTATCTAGTTGATATTCAACTCTCCGTTGACTCAATCCGCTATACTTCATCATCTCATTTATGGTAATCTTAGCATTAGCAGATATCGCTGCAATTAAACTTTCAGTTGAATTTTTCTCCACAGTTTTCTCCACAGTTTTCTCCACAGTTTAATTATTCAGTTTTATCAGGAACAATGACCCATTGCCCACCTTTTGTAGATCCTGAACGTTGAATTTTACCTTCCAATTTTAGTTTATTTAATTGATATTCAATTACTCCACGACTTTTGTTTGTAAGCTTTTCAATTTCAGACGCTGTTATACTTGGATTTTGTTCAATAATTTTTAACATCTTTTCTTCCAGCATTTCTTCCATGTTTTCTTCCAGCATTTCTTCCATCATCTTTAATTTTGACGTACCTGAAACAACCTTCCACTGCCCACCTTTATCAGGCCCTACATGTATTAATTTATTTTCATTTTGCAGCCTATTTATCTGTTTTTCAATAGCTCTGGTAGAAATTCCAATAATCTCAGCAAGCTCTGAAATCGTAATAAAATTATTTATTTCAATCAGTTTTAGTATTTTCTCCGAACTTTTCTCCGAACTTTTCTCCGAACCTTTCTCCGAACTTTTTTGTACAGTTTCTTCGGTTGGTTTTGTTGTTTCGTCCTCCACCACTACCGGTCGTTTAAAAATAATGGTAAACAATCCTTCTTTTTGGTAAATGGGAGCGGGCAAATGGTTGGTGAGCATCATTTCTTCCATACGAAGAATGCCTGAACCTACTTTTTCGACCAAATGCATTCGTTGAAAAAGACTAAATATCAATGGATTGCGCGATACGCTTTTGTGTCCAAATTCTTTGCCAACCGAAGCCAGCAAGCCGCCCGGATTCGAAATTTCTACTCGGTCGTCGAACAACTCAATGGTGGTTACAGCACCTTTTTCATAATAATCGCGATGTGAAAGTGCATTGACAATGGCTTCTTTAAATACGGTTTCGGGTATTTCCCACACTTCTTTTCGCGGACCACCACCTTGACCTTCAATGTCGTAGCCTACATTCAGTTTTCCGCGTAACCATTCTCGGGCATTGGTGTATTGCACAAACAATGGACCCGTATATGTTTTGTCATCCGAAATATAGCGCTTGTTCACACCTCTAAATGCCACACAGCGGGTAATAGCCTGTTCGTAAAATTGTTCGGGTTGCGAGCAAAAAAACAAAACTCCACCACGTTTAAACTGTCCGTCGGATGTAAATAATTGAAGGTTTTTACGAATTTGGCTATCGGTAACAGCGGGCGAAAAACCGGCTTCGACCCTGAAATTAATAAAATTATCACGGTCGATTTGCGAGTCAACATCAAAGTCTCTACAGGTAGCTTCGTCAAAATAGAGCTTTTCGGATTCCTGAAAGAAATCACGCATCTGCTCTGCGGTTTTGAGTTTCTGACTGTTTGGTCCAACCCGCACATAAATTGAACCGGAACAGACATAAGGTTTATTTATCCCTGTAGGGACTTCAATCACTGCAATGTCAAATCCATCCACATTAACCACTTCGAATGAGCAATTTAATTGGGGAGAAATTTCAGATATTGAATTTTGTATGGCAGAGCGTTTGGCATTATCAATACTTACACCTTTCAGGTTGTTGTTATCGTCAACACCTATCAGCAATATGCCTCCTGTAGCATTGGCAAATGCACATACTTCTTCGCTCAGTTCCTTTACTTTAGAAGGAACCGATACCTTGAATTCCGCATTGTAGCCTTCGCCCGAAGCAACTAACAGTTTTATGTCATCGGCTGTTACCATTTTTTTTCTGCTTTTTTTTATTTCACCTCCAATTTTCCACTTATCAACCGTGGCAACAAACGGTCACGGATTTGACGAAGTTGGGTGTTTTGCTGCTGAAGTGTTTCCTTTTGATCTATTATTGGCTCAACAATTTTATTGAATTTTAATATTAAACTATCAGTTGGCTTAAATAGAGAGAAACCTGTCATTAGATTTGCATTGGCTTGCGGTTGTGCAGCTCCACTTGCAACTGCTTGAATGAACTCTTTATAGTTATCAGACTCTGCAATTATTCCAATATAGTAGCTCATATTTGAATCTATTGATTTAAGTCTGACTAAGTAAGAAGCAAAAACTGATTTGGGGTGATATTTATTAATTCGTTTAGCATAGCCAACAGTTGCACCAGTTCGGGCTACAACAATATCTCCATTATTTAATAAGTATTTATCTTCATCTTTTTCAGAAATAGCACAATGTGGTACATCATCCCAATTAATATCTCCATTTGCAACATCTGTAATACGCAATAACTTTGGTCCAATATTTTCATTTGTTGCACTTGCAGTAAAACCATATTGAGTTCTTACTAATTCACTTAATTTTTTCACTTCCCATCCTTTCGGCATCCCCTTCACAAACTTCGCCTCTTTATGCCCAGGAAACCGCATGCGCACAAACCATTCTTTGTAAAGCTCACGGGCAGTTTCTTCCAATAATTTAATCCGTTGATTATTGACTTCAATTAAGTCGTCGTAAGCGGAAAGTATGGAGGCTATGCGGTGTTGAAGTTTGATATCTGTCTCTGGTAAACTAATTTTACGTAAGTCTTTTATTGGAAGCTGTGGTTGTGCTGTGCCACTTGAAAATAATTGAATTTGCTCTTGAATGTAATTTGATTTAATTAGGTAGTACAAGAAGATATTATTGTATTCATCTTTATCAGGTCTTAGAATAACCATACCTGAGTTTATTCGAATATGATCGTAATTGATTGCATCAACAAATACTGCAATATTGCCTACTGTTCCTCTTGTAGTTAAAACTAAATCGCCTCTTTTAAGTTTTCCTTTTCTGAGTTTCTCATCTTTGGGTTTTGAAATGAAACTACATTTTGAGAAATCAAATCCTTCTTTAGTTACGTTTCCTGTATTTAGAAACAAACAATATCCTGATTCAAAGAATTCTGATTGATTCGGGTAATTTATACCTCTGTCACCATCAATTATCTGAATTGAAGTTTTATAAATTCTTTTTGTTCCTATCATCTCAAAATAACGATTTAATGTTATTCTCGATAACGGCTCCTATAGAAATAGACGTTTTATGAAGATCAAAAAGTTTCTCATGTCTCTCTTTCATTTCCGTCAAAAACTCTTCTTCTGTCAATCCATCTTCTTCAATTACCACACCCACATAGCGTCCGGGGTTCATGCTCCAGTCCTGTTCTTCAATTTCGGCAAGGGTGGCCGCTTTACACAGTCCGGTTACATCTTCGTACACGCCTGCAGGGAAACGCTCGTTAAGCCATGCTATTTGCGCTTCGAAATAGTGTTGTTTTGCCAGCAGTGCTTTGTACGCATTTTCGGCTTCTTCCACCTGTTTTTCCCAGCGTTTCAGCTCTTTATCCAGTTCGGGTTTTTCGGCTTTCAGTTTCTCCAACACCTTTTGTTGGTCAAACGCCTGATTGGAAAAGTCAATGGCTTGTGCTTCGTATTTTGCCAAAAGTGCAGTCAATCGGTCGGTTTCGCCACGGTACAGGCGTACAATGGTGGCCATGTTTTGAATTTGTTCTTCGGTAAATTCGCGGTGCGCACGGTCTATCTGTCGAAATATGTTTCGGGCATCGATAAACAACACTTTTGGTTCGGTACCGGCTTTGCTTTTGTCGAAAAACCACAAAGTGGCAGGCAAGGTAACGGTATAAAACATGTTTTTAGGCAAGGTAAGCATACAGTCAATTACTCCACTTCGTACCAGATTTTGGCGAATATCGGCTTCGCTGTTGCGGGCATCACTGGCAGAATTAGCCATAACCAAAGCAGCCTTTCCGGTAGATTTCAACGAAGTAGCAAACAGGTTTATCCACAGGTAATTGGCATTGGGTACCGTGTTGGGATTGTCTTTTTTCTTACCCGTGTTTTTGGTTTTGTTCTGCGGTATGCCGTATTCGTTGAATCGCTTTTGGTCTTTTACCTTATCCAGATTTACTTCATCTACGTTGAAAGGCGGATTAGCCATTACATAATCGAAATTGCCATAACTATTGTATGGGTCATCATAATAACTATTGGCAGGTTTTATCTCACCACGCAAGCCATTTACGGCAATGTTCATACGTGCCAGTTTTACGGTTTCCGGTGTGCGTTCTGCTCCATAAACCATCAAATCTTTGGTGTCGTTGTCGTGTAATTCTTCCCGTCGTCTGTCCACAAAATATGAACTTTGCACAAACATACCACCACTACCACAAGCCGGGTCGAAAATAGTTCCCTGATAAGGCTCAATAATTTCAACCATCAGTTTTACCACGCTGGTAGGCGTAAAGAATTCCCCACCACCCTGACCTTCGGCCAGTGCAAACTCACTCAGGAAGTATTCATAAACTTTCCCAAACACATCACCTGTGGCATCTTCGGGTATATCGGCAAAAATTTTCAGTAGCGATTTTGGCAATGTGCGGTCATCGTCCGAATAAAGTTTGAAATACTCATCCTTTGGTAAACTGTCGGCCAGTTCCGGTTTGTATTTCTCAATCTCTTCCATGGCGTGTTTTATCGCTTTAGCAATATCCTGTTCTTCGGGCAATGCCAGCAGGTGTTCGTAGCGAGCCTTTTCAGGTAGATAAAATCCACATTTGGCAATGGCAATTTCGGTTTCCGTTTGTTGCATGCGACCATCTTTCTGAGCTTTTAATTCGGCTTTTATTTCGGGCACTATGCGATTGAAACGCAAGGACGCAAAACGTAAAAAAATTAATCCCAAAATAGGTGTTGCATACTCACTGGCTTTCAGCCCACTATCCACTCTTAACTTATCAGCAGCTTGCCAAAGTTTATTTTCTAAATCCTTTAATTGTTCGGAAGTCATTCTATTTTTATTTTTTATTTTTTAGCTATTATATCTACAAATTTCTTAATCTCTTTCACCATTTTGGTGATAATTCTATTCCGGTATTCAGGTTGAATAAGGTTGAATAAGGTGAATGTGCCATTATGCATGAAGTTGGAAAAGTATACACCTTCATCATCTGTGAGTTCAAAATGCTTCCAAAAAATTGACGCTTCACTTATTTGATAATCTTCTTTTCCAGAACAAAATTCCAAGATTTTCATCTTATTGTTAGCAATATCCAGTGTTGGTAACATATAATTGCGTATTTATTGGTGGCTATTAATTAGATAATTTTTTCAAACCCCAAAACTACAAAAAAACTTTCACATTTCATTTAATTTATCAAATTTATTTTAAGTTTTAAAATAGTATCTTCTTGAGTTTGACCTGTTGTTAAATAAATTATTAAAAAAACACTATTCAACAAAAAAATTCAATGCATAATAAATGAACAGAAATTATGATTGAAATTTATCAAAGACATTATTTAATAAGAAAAACATGTGTAAAATAAAAAACTTTAGAACAAAATCATATTCTTATATAGTAAGTTGCAATCTAGCAGTTTTATTTAATTATCAAATTTCAAGAGCCTTAACATGCATTAAATAAGGCAATTATTAAGAACAAAAAACCCCGAAAGCCATTTTGACCTTCGGGGTTTTTTAATTAATTTATTCTGACTAATTAATACATAATTTTTTGAGTCATGTTATTAACACGTACTACATACATTCCTCTTGTTAAGTTGTTTAATCCAACTTTACCATTTTCAATTACTGACGTTTGAATTTTACTACCTAATGCAGAATAAATTTCAACAGTAGAACCATTAGCTACATTATTAAGCAATAAGTTTTTACCTGATACAACAGCGGTGAATTGATTAACGCTTGGATTGTTAAAACCTGTACTACTATCTAACCCAAAGTATACTTCATCCCATAATACTGAGGCTGCGGTATAAACTCTTAATTGAAATGACAATTGAGTAGCACCTACAATCGGATTAAAAGAATAACTATATGTTTCCCATACACCACTTCTATTATCAATTAAATATCCATTACTTCCGTTACCGGGTACTGATGGTGTTGCATTTCCTCCAGGTCCTTTTAATCCTAATGAGTCCGCTAATGACATAGCTGGATATACTGCAGTTGTAGCTCCTATTGGGCTTGTCATCCAATTAGTCCAGATTCTAGCATCTGTTCCATCGCCAGCAATAGCTTTATATTTAAATGATACTTTATATTTCTTTGAAACATCAAAACCTCCAGCTGGTGCAGGTACATTTTGAGTTATCCAGTAAGTAGCTGTAGCAGCAACCAGTAAAGAGCTACCCGTACCTGAAGGAGTAAGTGTACTTTGTGTTAAGGTAGCTGTTGTTTTTTCAAAAGTCCAACCTGTTGGAACACCACCAGACCAAGTTTCAAAACCTGGATTTACTAATAGATTCGTTTGCGCATTTACAAAAGCAACACAAACAACTAAAGATAATAATAGAGTAATTTTTCTCATTTTGTTCAATTTTTAAATGAATAATTATATTTGTTTTATTGAACAAAGATAATGCATATTTATTACAAAAACAATACATTTAATTTGAATATTTTATTCAATTAGCTATTCTAACAAAAAATCTACCAACTCATTATTATTGAAACAATTACAATATCCAAAATTCAGCTATTGTATTTAGATTGTTGAAAACTTATGTTATATAATCTCAACATAGCAGAAAATAATCGTATCTTTGCGCTAATTTTAAAATTGTAATGGATGTTAGATTCTCTTGAACCCGAATATATCTTTGAAACAAGTTGGGAAGTTTGCAATATGGTTGGTGGTATTTACACCGTTTTGTCAACCCGTGCTGCTACCCTGCAAGAACAATATAAAGACAAACTTATTTTTATTGGTCCGGATGTATGGAAAGACCGTCATAACCCTTATTTTGTTGAAGATACTAAATCTTTTGAAGATTGGAAAAACTACACTCAACACGAATATCATTTAAGAATAAGAGTTGGACGTTGGACAATTCCAGGTAATCCTTTGGCAGTTTTGGTTGATTTCATGCCGCTAATGAATCGAAAAAACGAGATATATGCTCATGTTTGGGATCAGGTTGAGGTTAATTCAATGCCTGCTTATGGCGATTATGATGAGTCATCTATGTTTGGCTATGCCACCGGAATGATAATGGAAAGTTACTATCGCTACTTCAAACTACAAGCTAACCAGCAAGTTATAGCGCATTTCAATGAATGGATGACAACTTTTGGGGCATTTTACATACAGGAGAATTTACCTGCTGTGGCAACCGTTTTCACAACTCATGCCACTTCTATAGGACGATCTATAGCCGGGAATCATAAACCATTATACGATTATTTGCAAGAATATAACGGAGATCAAATGGCTTATGAGCTCAACATGGTATCCAAACATTCAACCGAAAAAAAAGCGGCTCAACTAGTTGATTGTTTTACAACAGTAAGTGAAATTACAGGTGTGGAATGCGAACAATTACTGGAACGTAAACCTGATATAATTACACCTAATGGTTTCGAAGATGATTTTGTGCCAAAAGGAAAAAATTTTACTACTCAAAGAAAAGACGCACGAAATTCATTGCGCCATGTGGCCGAAACTTTGCTTGGTTACGAACTGAACGAGAATGCTTTATTTATCAGCACAGCAGGACGTTACGAATATAAAAATAAAGGTATTGATACTTTTATCGAATCGTTAAAACTATTGTACGATTTTAATGATATGACCAGACAGGTTGTGGCTTTTATTATGGTTCCGGCTTGGGTACAAACGCATAGACCCGACTTAGCCAATAGTCTAAAAAATCCTGACTCTAAACTTTATTCATACAATAGAATAACAACCCACGAATTACATGATTATTATAACGACAATGTAATGAGTGCTTTACATTGGTTTCATATCAGAAATCAGATTAACGAAAGAGTTAAAGTAATTTTTGTTCCTTCTTATTTGAATGGAGCTGATGGGATTTTCAATAAAAGTTATTATGAACTTCTTATAGGTATGGACTTAACCGTATTTCCATCATATTATGAACCATGGGGTTATACACCGCTCGAAAGTGTAGCATTTTCAGTACCAACCATTACAACAGATTTAGCAGGCTTTGGGCAATGGGTATCAAAACTGCCTCAAGACTTAAAAAATGGAGTTGGTGTAATACATCGTTCCGATTATAATGGTCATGAAGTTGCTCAAAATATTGCTAAAATGATATGTGAATTTTCACTTTGTACTGAAAATGAAGTGAAAAACATACGAAAAAAAGCATCAATTATTGCTGAAAAAGCACTTTGGAAACATTTTATCACCTTCTATCATCAAGCTTATCATCAGGCTTTAAAGGCTAAAAATGAAAGAATCACACTTTAATTAAAGTCTAAGTATCATTTTGTATGTATTTAAACTCAAACACTTGCAAATCGCAAACGTTTGTTATTTTAAATGATGTTTTTCAACATCATCTATTCGATATGTAGTTCAATTGTATTATTTTTGCACTTTAAAAGATTCTTTTAATATTAAAGTTTTAGTATCCAACATAATATATTAGTTTTTGTAGATTAAAATTCAATAACAGATCAAACATTGTCTGTCTAATTTTTTTTAATCTATTATTTTACTTATTAAAAAGACATAAGCAAATGAGAATTAAAGTTAACAATGTAAATGAACCTATCTGGAAAGAAGTAAATGTTAAAACCAATTTACCGGAAAGTTTAAAAAAATTGGAGGAAATCGCTCAAAATCTTTGGTGGGTTTGG
This sequence comes from Paludibacter jiangxiensis, assembly GCA_945870155.1. Lineage (GTDB taxonomy): Bacteria > Bacteroidota > Bacteroidia > Bacteroidales > Paludibacteraceae > Paludibacter > Paludibacter jiangxiensis_A. The sequence continues at coordinate 49,389 of CAMBSB010000002.1, forward strand.
AATAGCGAAGCAAAAAATTTATTCAGAAAAATCGATGCTGAAGCTTGGATTGAAGCACATTCTAATCCTATTCACCTATTGAATTTACTAAGTTATGAAAAGCTCGTTTCATTAGGAAATGATGCTGTATTCGTAAAAAAACTTGATGCAATATACGATAATTTCAAATCGTATATGAGCGTACCCTATAATACTCAAAAACCTTCTGTAGCCTATTTCAGTATGGAATATGGATTAACTGAAGTTTTGAAAATTTATTCTGGTGGTTTAGGAGTTTTAGCTGGTGATTATTTAAAGGAAGCAAGCGATTGCGCTGTTAATCTTACTGCTATAGGTTTTCTTTATCGTTACGGTTATTTTACCCAGTCTTTATCTGTTGATGGACAACAAGTTCCACTTTACGAAGCTCAAAACTTCAATAATTTACCAATAAAACAGGTTAAAGATTCAAATGAACAACCATTAATAATTGAAGTTCCTTTTCCTGATCGAATTATTTATGCTTATTTGTGGAAAGTTTCAGTGGGTCGAATTTCATTATATCTACTTGATACTGATAACGATATGAACAGTGAATTTGATCGTCCGATTACACATCAACTATATGGTGGTGATTGGGAAAATCGAATGAAGCAAGAATTCTTATTGGGTATTGGTGGTATTTTAGCTTTGAAAAAATTAGGCATCGAAAAGCAAGTTTATCATTGCAACGAAGGACATGCAGCCTTAATTAATGCACAAAGATTAGCCGATTTAATTGCCGAAAAAGGTTTAACTTTCAATCAAGCTTTGGAAGTTGTACGTGCAAGTTCGCTTTACACCGTACACACACCTGTTCCTGCAGGACATGATAGCTTTACAGAAGAACTTTTCGGAAAATATATGAGCGATTTTCCTGCAAAACTACAACTTTCGTGGGACGATTTCATTGATATTGGTCGTGAACGTCCGGGCGATAAAGACGAAAAATTCAGCATGAGTACTTTTGCTTGTAATACTTGTCAGGAAGTTAATGGTGTGAGCTGGTTACACGGTAAAGTTTCGCAAGAAATGTTCAATCCTATTTGGAGAGGTTATTTCCCTGAAGAACTACATGTTAGCTATGTTACTAATGGTGTTCATCTACCTACATGGACAGCTTCGGAATGGAAAGCTGTGTACGAAAAATACTTCACCAAAGATTTTTATGCCGATCAATCGAACATGAAAATTTGGCAAAAAGTGTATGATATTCCTGATAAAGAAATTTGGGATACGCGTATGCACATGAAAAATCGTTTGGTAGAATTTATCAGAGATCAATTCCGCGAAAATTGGTTGAAAAATCAAGGTGATCCATCACGCATAGTATCAATTTTGGAATCAATCAACCCAAATGCATTGATTATAGGTTTTGGACGTCGTTTTGCAACCTACAAACGTGCGCATTTACTATTTACCGATTTAGAACGCCTGGAACGAATAGTGAATGATCCTGCACGTCCCGTACAGTTTTTGTTTACAGGAAAAGCGCACCCTGCCGATGGTGGTGGACAAGGATTAATTAAACGTATTGTTGAAATTTCAAGAATGCCTCAATTTATCGGAAAAGTAATTTTCCTTGAGAACTACGATATGCGTTTAGCCAAGAGATTGGTTTCGGGTGTTGATATTTGGTTAAACACACCAACCCGACCACTCGAAGCCTCAGGTACTTCAGGTGAAAAAGCACAAATGAATGGTGTCCTTAACTTCTCTGTATTAGATGGTTGGTGGCTCGAAGGTTATGTAAAAGGTGGCGGTTGGGCATTAACTGAAAAACGTACCTACGAAAATCAGGAACATCAGGATCAATTAGATGCTGCAACTATTTACAGTATGCTCGAAAATGAGATTGTTCCTTTGTATTTTGCAAAAAACACCAAAGGATATTCTCCTGAGTGGGTTCAATTTATTAAAAACTCAATAGCGAAAATCACTCCAAGGTACACTACCAAAAGAATGATAGATGACTATATTGAAAAATTCTATACAAAGCTTGCTACACGTTCTGCTCTTTTAAAAGATAATAATTATGCAAAGGCCAAAGACATTGTAGCCTGGAAAGAAAAAATATCACAGGCTTGGAACGAAATACAAGTGGTAAGTGTGGATATCCCTGAAAAATTACTTCTCAACCCCCAAGTTGGCGAAGATTATAATTTGAATGTGGTACTTGATGTGAATGGATTGAATGAAAAAGGCATTGGTATAGAACTGGTTATAACTAAATATGGTAAAAACAACAAAGAATTATTGAGCGATGTTGAAGAACTTAAATTAGTAAAAACTGAAGGTTCAAAACTCTTTTTCAATATTGATTATCAAATGAATAATGCCGGAACCTTTAAATATAGTTTTCGTATGTTCCCTAAAAACGAAGATCTACCACATCGACAAGATTTCTGCTTTGTGCGTTGGATTTAGAAAGAAAAAAAAGAGACTGAAAAAAAATCAGTCTCTTTTTTTATATTTTACAAATTAAAATCTGAAAAACAAATTATCTTGGTTCTTGAATCTTTTGTCTTTTTTCTTTGATCTTTGTTCTTTGTTCTTGAATCTTGGTTCTTTGTTCTTTGCTCTTTGCTCTTATTCTATTGATTCAAAATCCATTCATGCATAGCAGCTGCAGCTTTTCTACCATCACCCATGGCTAAAATTACTGTTGCACCACCACGTACAATATCACCACCTGCAAATATCATTGGTATAGCCGATTGCATTGTTGTTTCATCTACAACCACTGTTCCCCATTTTGTAACTTCAAGACCTATAACCGATTGAGGAATTAATGGATTTGGAGAAACACCCACACTCACCACCACCTCATCAACTTCAACAGTTTCTGTTCTACCAGGAACTTCAATTGGGGAGCGTCTTCCTGAAGCATCAGGCTCACCTAATTCCATCACTTGTAAAACCATGTGTGTAACTCTACCTTGTTCATTTCCAATAAATTCTATTGGATTCCGCAAAGTCATAAATTCTATACCTTCTTCCTTGGCGTGTTTTACCTCCTCCAATCTTGCCGGCATTTCTTCTTCCGAACGTCGATAAACTATCATAGCTCTATCAGCACCTAATCGGCGAGCAGTACGAACGGAATCCATGGCTGTGTTACCACCACCAATAATCGCAACATCTTTTCCAAGCAATACAGGCGTATCAGAATCGGGGCTAGCAGCATCCATTAAATTAACACGGGTAAGATATTCATTGGACGACATTACACCTACCAGGTTTTCACCTTTAATATTCATAAATCGCGGCAATCCTGCTCCACTCCCCACAAATACACCCACAAATCCATCTTCTTTTAAATCTTCGATAGTAATAGTTTTACCAATTATACAGTTGTTGATAAACTCAACTCCCATAGAACGAAGATTTTCAATTTCAACATCAACAATATTATTTGGTAATCTGAATTCAGGAATACCATATTTTAGAACTCCGCCAATTTCGTGCAAAGCTTCAAAAACAATTACTTTATATCCACGTTTTGCCATATCACCTGCAAATGATAAACCTGCAGGGCCGGAACCAACAACAGCTATTTTTAATCCATTCGAAGGTGCAACTTCAGGTATAGATATATTGCCGCTTTCACGTTCAAAATCTGCGGCAAATCTTTCAAGATGACCTATTGCAACAGCTTCTTTTTTCATTTTAACATGAATACATTGCGCTTCACATTGCTTCTCTTGTGGACAAACCCTACCACAAACAGCCGGCAAAGCAGATGTTTCCTTCAATGTTTTAGCGGCACCTAGAAAATCACCTATTTCAATTTGCTTTACAAATTTTGGAATATAAACACCAACCGGACAGCCGAGCATACAAGTAGGACTTGCACAATCAATACAACGTTTAGCTTCTTGTATAGCCATTTCAGCAGTTAAACCTAAATTCACCTCTTCCAAGCGGCTATGACTACGATAAGTTGCATCTAACTCAGGCATGTGAACCCTTTTAATGTCGGTACGCTCTTTTGCTTTCATGGCAGAACGTAAATCAGCACGCCATGTTTGTGATCTTTCTTCGGTAATATCCATTTTAAAATATATATAAATTTAAAAATCTCAGGATGATTTTTTTTATTAGTTGTATTAAAAATAATTTAATGAGTTGCAGTAACATTTATTTATTTACTTCACTGCTCCGCTAGCACATTCCATTTTAGCCATATCTTCTCTTTCAATTTCTTTGTAGCCTCCTAAACGCATCAACATTTCATCAAAATCAACCTCGTGAGCATTAAACTCAGGTCCATCAACACAGACAAATTTTGTTTTTCCACCTACACTCACACGACAAGCACCACACATACCAGTACCATCAACCATAATAGTATTCAACGAGGCTAAAGTTGGAACTTCGTATTTTTTTGTCAATAAACTCACAAACTTCATCATAATTGCAGGCCCAATTGTTACACAAAGATCAACTTTTTCGCGGTTAATAACTTGTTCTACACCATTAGTTACCAAACCTTTGTTTCCATAAGATCCATCATCTGTCATTACAATTAATTCATCTGAGAATTCTCTCATTTGATCTTCCAAAATGATTAAGTCCTTAGTACGGGCAGCAATTACTGAAATAACTTTATTACCGGCTTTTTTTAAAGCAGCAACAATTGGTAACATAGGAGCAGTACCAACACCACCACATGCACAAATAACTGTACCAAAATTTTCGATATGCGTGGCTTTGCCCAACGGACCAACTAAGTCAGTAATAAAATCACCTTCATTCAATGCACAAATTTTTGATGAAGAAACACCCATTTTCTGAATTACCAATGTAATGGTACCTTTTTGTAAATCTGCATCAGCAATAGTCAAAGGAATTCGTTCCCCCTTCTCTCCTACTCTAACCATAACAAAATGACCTGCCTTACGCGACTTAGCTATTAATGGAGCTTCCACTTCGAATTTAATAACATTTTCAGAAAAAAATTCTTTGCTTACAATTCTGTTCATTTTTACCAATATTAAAAATTGAAGCGCAAAGTTACAAAAAATCAATTGATTATCAAATTCCACTTTACCTAAAATTCAGCTTGATTATTATTCATTTCGGCGAATGAAAATGACCCGGATTGAATATCATTCAGAAAAAAAATTAAGAACAAAGACAATTTAGACACTTAAAAATAAACTAAATAGTAATTTAGGAAAAGCTTAAAATATTTATATCAAAAAACAAGATATTAATTAACAAATTTCAAAGTATATTTTTACATAATTTTAAATATTTATTTTTAATATAAAACAAAATAATCAGCAAAATAGTTAGCACAAATATTAAAATATGTAAATAATATAAGATATATTTAACCATTTATCATTATATAGATAAAATCAATATTATAATAATAAGATATCAAATAATATTCATTTTTAAATAAATTGAAATGAAATCTGATATAAAAAAAAACTTTATTGAAAAAAACAAAAATATAATAAAAATACAGATGTAATTTAATATTTATAAATTATCAGTTATATTATTGATTATCTATGTTTTATAATATTATAAATTATATATGTAATGATATGTAACAAATAAATTCAAAAATAAGTCTAAATATTAAAATAATATTTTTATCTTTGCATAACTGTAATAGTATTCAAAAAAATAAATTAAGTAATTAAATAATTCAATAATTCAACTCGGCATATTAATAAAATAAAAAGATTAAAATTAAATAATCAAAACTAAAACGAATCAAGAAACTAATTAAAATATGTTTTTTAATATATATTAACGTTATTAACAAACAAATATCTACAAATATGAAAAAAACAATATTGTTATTTTTTATTTTTTCATCATTAATGGTAATCAATGCACAAAAAAAAGATTACTCACATTGGTCATTAACCTTAGAGGGTGGTGCTAATATGTTTGATGGCGACATTAATCAGGAGATTATAAGTGTGATACCTACATCATTTGTAAAAGTGAGTTTTGGTGGTTCGTTGCAGTATACATTTAATCCTATTTGGGGTTTGGGTGTGGAGTACTATCGTATGCCATATTCGGCAGAACCTGCATCGAAAGCATATTCAATTGATGGTCAAATGAATCATATAAACCCATTTGTAGCCATTAATATATTCAATTTGTTTGATGCACGAAGGGCGGATGCAAATAAATGGAATATCTGGGCTACTTTAGGGGGTGGATTTGCTTGGTACGATAATGTATTTTATGACAAAGACAAAGCAGAAGTTACTGGTAATTATGGCAGAAGAAATGCACTTATTGTACCTGTTGGAGTGTTGATTGAATATAATATGTCAAAATCACTGGCTTTGGGTGCTAAATTATCATACAGATCGCACAATAAGGACAATTTGGAAGGAGTAACTTCTTATAATGGTAAGATATTTGATTTTGGTGGTGTAACAAACGACTTTATGTCATTAGGAACTATTGCATTGCGTTGGAAATTTAATGCAGTCAAAAAAGATCATGTCAGAAATCTTACAATGAACACATATTATCCTACAATAGATAATACAAAATTAGATAACCTTGCAAGCGATGTTGGTAAGTTAAAAACTAAAGTTGATGATATTGATGATAAAGTGAACAAGTTGGTTCCTCGTATTGAAAGACTTGAGAAAATGATTGATAATATAGGCTCTGATGCAGATGAAGATGGTGTAATTGATGTGAGAGATAAAGAACCTAATACGCCTAAAAATACGATGGTAGATTTCTGGGGAAGAACTTTAGCTCCTGAAAAACTTCCTACAACATTAAATGATTTTGATATTGACAATATACCAGCAGTTTATTTTGATTTTGATCAAATAAAACTAGACGATGAAGCTTTAACAACAATTAGAAAAATTGGAGCTAAAATGCAAGCAAGTAATGATTTAATAGTTGAGATACGTGGTTATGCTGATAATGTAGGTGATATACCATACAACAACAAATTAAGCCAACGTCGTGCTGATAGAGTAAAACAGGAACTTACAAAAGTTTGGGGTATTTCAGAAAACAGAATAATTGCTAACGGTAAAGGTAAGATTGGAATTCCAACTACAAGATATAGACCTAACAGACGATGCGATTTCTTCTATAGTAGATAAATAATAAAAATAAAAATTGAAGGTGCTCATAAAAGTGAGCACCTTTTTTTTGATATAATACAATAATTATATAACTTTACCGCCTTTAAAAATCTACAATAAGGAATATTGAAAATAATTTAACTATAATATAATTCTCAAATGAAGCCAACTATCATAGACTTACTTAACTCGAGTGTAGAAAAATACGCAAGCAATCCTTTTCTTTGGGAGAAAAAAGAGAATGAATATGTATCTACAAGTTATTTAGAAACTAAACAACAGGCACATATAGTTGCAGCAGGTTTATTAAAATTAGGTGTAAAAAGAGGAGACAAAATAGCCTTATTATCAGAAGGAAGAAACGCCTGGATAATTGGAGAATTAGGCATATTACATACTGGTGCAATTAATGTTCCTTTATCTATAAAACTTGAGGAAAGTAATGATTTAACTTTTAGAATTCTTCATTCTGAAGCTAAATATATTTTTGTTTCAGGTGGGCAATTAAGAAAGGTAAGACAAATTGCAAGCGAATTACCACAATTACAAAAAATCGTTGTTTTTGACGAACAAATTGATTATGAGGGCAATGAAATCACATTGAAACAATTAATTGCTTGGGGAAAGGATTATTTACAAAAAAATCCAAACGTTGTAATTGAATGTGCTGCAAAAATTCAAGCGAATGATTTAGCCAATATTAGTTATACTTCAGGAACTACAGCCGACCCAAAGGGAATTATGCTTACACATAGAAATTACACCGCTAATGTAGAGCAAGCCTTAACTTTGATGACAATACCACCAACTTACCGCACATTAATTATACTTCCTCTCGACCATTGTTTTGCTCATGTAGCCGGTTTTTATAGCTTTATGGCTTCGGGCGCAAGTGTAGGCACAGTACAATCGGGAAAAACCGGACTAGAAACTTTAAAAAACATACCTATCAATATTAAGGAAATAAAACCTGATTTGTTACTCAGCGTTCCTGCATTAGCCAAAAGTTTCAAAAAGAATATTGAAGGTGGAATCAGAGCAAAAGGACCGGTAATAAATTGGCTGTTTAATAGCGCATTAAATATGTCATATTCATACAATAAAGAAGGATTTAACAAGGCCAAAGGTCTGCAAATACTAAAAAAACCATTGCTCTTTTTATTTGATAAAATATTGTTTAAAAAAGTAAGAGAGGGCTTTGGCGGTCAATTAAAATTTTTTATTGGTGGTGGTGCTTTGCTTGATATTGATTTACAAAGATTTTATTATGCCATAGGAATGCCCATGTTTCAGGGATATGGTTTAAGCGAAGCAACACCTATTATATCGTCCAATGGCATGAAACGGCATAAATTAGGTTCATCAGGTTATTTGGTAACTCCTATGGAACTTAAAATTTGTGATAACGATGGAAAAGAATTGCCTAACTACGAAAAAGGTGAGATTGTAATTAAAGGCGAAAACGTAATGGCCGGATATTATAAAAACGATAAATCAACGCAGGAAACCATAAAAGATGGTTGGCTTTATACAGGAGATATGGGTTATATGGATAACGATGGTTATTTATATGTTGTTGGTCGATTTAAAAGTTTATTGATTTCGAGTGATGGCGAAAAATACAGCCCTGAAGGAATAGAAGAATCATTGGCTGATAATTCACATTTTATCGATCAGGTAGTTTTGCATAATAATCAGGATGCATATACCACAGCCTTAGTTGTGGTAAATAAAGAAGCTTTGAAACGCTATGTAAATAGAAAAAAACCAACATTAGATTGGAATGAAACTGAAGCTAAAGAAATAGCTCTCAATAAAATACAAAGAGAAATTAATGAATACCGCAAAGGTGGAAAGTTTGAAGGAATGTTTCCAGAGCGTTGGTTGCCATCAGCTATTGCTGTAATTGGTGAAGCTTTTACTGAACAAAATGGACTGGTAAATAGTACTATGAAAATAATCAGAGGAAAAGTTACAGAACATTATGCTAACAGAATTGCAAAACTGTATGAATCGGGTGGAAAAGAAATTATTAATCAGGATAATATTAATGCTTTAAATTAACAATAAGAATTGATTGTTAAAGAGAAAGCTTACATTCAAAAATATAAGTTGTACTTGAACATTTAATAATTTTGATTGTTTAAAAGAAGATATTAATTAAACTTTTTAAAATAATATATATGAAAAAAAATTCATTATTAATAATTGTATTTATTTGTATAGCAATTAGTTTGAAATCACAAAGCTCTACAAAACAAGACATTAAATTAGGTTTGATATTCCAAAAAACCCAGAGTCTTTACCTTGAAAACGGAATAGGTGCTGATTATTCATCCGATTTTTTATTGAATAAACAAATTCATTTAAAAGCTAGTTATCTGTCAAGTAGATTCGGTAGTGCATTGGGCACAAATGCAATAAAGCAAGATAATATTATTGTTGGTGCTGATTGGAGATTTAGGCAAAATAAAGATTTGCAAATATTAGCCGGATTAAATGGAGGTGTTCTATTGGTTGATTATGAGAATAGTGTTTTTGATGTTCTTCCTAAATCAGCTACTTTTCTTTCGATAGAAACCGGTTTGGTTTATAATTTCAAATTCCCGATATCAATTTCATTAACAGCGGGTTATAATTTAAAAAGTGGAAATGGTATTGATATACCCGGCACTTTGTTTCCGGTTTTTTATAAGTTTGGTGTATTTTACAAGTTATAAATCTATAAATCAAAATTTATGAATAAGCATATAATATATAGTATTGTTATTTTACTTACAATTACTTTCGTATCATGTAATCCAACACCCGAAATTGAAGACTCAATGTTGGACAGTGGAAAAATTTCTTATGCATTACCCGATTCTTTAAATAGAAATCTGGTTTCGAGATACCTGGCTAATCCAACCAATGTTCAAAAAGAAACTCCGGTAATTATTGCAGCACATGGTTATACAGCTACAACTTTTGAGTGGGAAGAATTAAGAGCCTATGCCGATTCGGCAAAAACATTTTATGTTTCACAAGTTTTGTTGGGAGGACATGGACGTTCTTACGAAGATTTCAAAAAGGCAAGCTGGCAAGATTGGCAAAGTTCAATTATTGAAGAATATATAAAATTAAGCGACTTAGGATTTAAGAAAATATATTTAGCAGGATCTTCAACCGGAGCGCCGCTGATATTGCAAATGTTAAAATCGGAATTATTCTCAAAACACACAAATCCAAAAGGATTTTTCTTAGTGGATCCTATTGTTGTATCGTCGAATAAAACTTTGACTTTAGTAGGGCTGTTAGGTCCGGTTTTAGGATATACAACTGTAGAACTTGACAATGGCGAAGTGGGCAAATGGTATGTTTACCGCCCACAGGAAACATTGAAAGAACTAATGAAACTAATAGATTTAACCAGACGAGATTTAGAAAAAGGCATCACCGTTTCGGGAAATTTTTATATGAAAGTATATAAAAGCAGCATTGATGAAACTGCCGATCCGGTAAGTGCTGTAATGATTTACAAAGGGATAAAATACGAACCGTCATTAAACAAAAACATTGATATAGAAATGGTTGATTCAAAGATACATGTATTTACCCGACTCAAAGGAAGACCTCAAATTAGCAATAAAGACAACGCGCTCCAACACAAAGCCTTTGCCGAAATGGAAGCAAAGATGAAACAATTGTAGTAGGGTTTTAGGATTTGAAGATTAAATATAACTTTTCCAAGGTTTTAAACTTTGGAAAAGTTATTCAATCTAACCAATTAACTAATTAACCAATCAACTAATTAACAAATCAACCAATTAACCAATCAACTAACATCAATAAGCTTGCAAATTTTTTCAAGATAAACTGTATCTATTTGATCAAGAACATTATAGCTTTCACTATCAACATCTAAAACACCAATTACATTTTGATTTTGATCAAATATTGGCACAACAATTTCAGCTACAGAAAGGGAACTGCAGGCTATGTGTCCGGGAAATTTTTCAACATCGGGTACTAACAATGTCATAGCCTGTTTCCAGGCACTTCCACAAACTCCTTTTCCATATTTTATTCTGGTACAAGCTATTGGTCCCTGAAAAGGTCCCAATACTAGCTCATCATTATCAACAAGATAAAACCCTACCCAAAACCAGCCAAAAGTTTCACGCAATGCAGCTGCCATATTCGCTAAATTGGCAACTAAGTTTTTTTCGTTAGCAACTAATGATTTTAATTGAGGGATTAATACCTCATATTTTTCCTCTTTCGATGAATTGTTAGAAATAATTAAGTTTTCAGCCATAATAAGTAATTTTTCGGCAAAGTTAAAGATTTATATAGTTTTACCAATAAAAAAATTCAAATCTACTTTTTCAAAAAAATGCATTTAACATTAATTTATCGTAAAACAATAAATAAATTTTGTTATTTGGAAAATTTTAGTTTACTTTGCGCTTATAATTTAATTTTTTCGATAAAATAATTTTCAATTTACAAACTAAATAAAAAATTTTTTAAACATGAACAAAGGAATTTTTAAATCTGTAATTTTAAGCTTACTTTTTGCTTTTACAGTAAGTTTATCGGCTCAGCAAGCTCCCCCTGTTCCAATTGATCCCAAAGTAAGATATGGCAAATTGGAAAATGGTTTAACTTATTATATCAGAAACAATAACTTGCCTAAACAACGTGCCGAGTTTTATATTGCACAAAATGTAGGTGCTATTTTAGAAAATGACAATCAGAATGGATTAGCACACTTTTTAGAACACATGTGTTTTAATGGTACAAAAAATTTTCCTGACAAGGGAATAATTAATTATTTCGAAAAAATTGGCGTAAAATTTGGAGCTAATATCAACGCTTACACCTCGTTGGACGAAACAGTCTATAATTTATCGGACGTACCAACAACACGCGAAACAATTATCGACAGTGCTTTACTTGTACTACACGATTGGTCAGGATTTGTATCTTTGCTTGATAAAGAAATTGATTCGGAACGTGGAGTTATACGCGAAGAATGGCGCACGGGTGCTGGTGCCGAACGACGTATGTGGAAAGAATCGAACATTCTAAAATATCCGGGTTCGCAATATGCCAAACGTGATGTAATTGGTGATACTGCGGTAATTAATAATTTTACATACAAGACTTTACGTGATTATTACGAAAAATGGTATAGACCTGACCAACAGGCAATTCTTGTTGTAGGCGATGTTGATGTAGATAAAGTTGAAGCTAAAATTAAAGCTTTGTTTGCTGATATACCAAAAAAAATTAATCCGGCAGAAAGAATTATTTATAAAATTGACGACAACACTGAACCAATTATTGCTTTGGTAAAAGATCCGGAAGCAAAAATGACACGCATAGAACTGGAATATAAGCATGATAAAATCCCGGCAGAATTAAAATTATCGATGAATGGGTACATGATTGGCATTGTAAATTCGCTAATATCTACTATGATGGGTAACCGGTTCGACGAAATTACACAACAAGCTGATGCACCATTTGTGGGTGGTTATGCATATTATGGCGAATTGGTAAAATCGAAAGATGCATTTCAATTGTTGGCAGTGCCAAAAGAAGGTAATGAAATGGCCGGATTAAAAGCTTTATTGCTCGAAGGTGAAAAAATCAAAAGATTTGGTTTTACAAATTCAGAACTTGAACGTGCAAAAACTGATTTATTAAAAGGTATTGAAAAAGCATATAACGAAAGGAACAATCAGAAAAACAATGACTTAACCCGCGAATATGTTCGACATTTTTTGGATAATGAAGTAATTCCAGGCATTGAATGGGAATATCAAACTCTTCAAATGTTATTACCAAAAGTGAATGCTGATATGGTTAATCAGGTTGCAAAATCGTATGTAACTGATAATAACTTAATTGTTTCATTCATGTCGCCCGACAAAGCTTCGGTAATTATACCTTCTAAACCAGAGATTCTTGCAGCTATTGCTGATGCTAAAAAAGCAGAATTAACTGCAAAAGCAGAAGAAAACATGAACAGAACATTGATTAGCAAAGCACCGAAAGCAGGAAAAGTAAAGAAAACATCTAAAAATGATGTTTTTGGTACCACTGAATGGACATTAAGCAATGGTGTAAAAGTTGTATTTAAACCAACCACATTCAAGAAAGATGAAATTATGCTTTCTGCATTTAGTCAGGGTGGATTATCAATGATTAAGGATATAGCAGATTTACCATCGGCTACAATGGCAACCGGCATTGTAAGCAATAATGGATTAGGTGAATATTCACAAATTGAGTTGGGTAAAGTTTTGACCGGAAAAATTGCCAGTGTTACACCGATAATTGGAAGTTACGAAGAAGGATTTGATGGCAGTTCATCTGTTTCAGATTTTGAAACTATGCTTCAATTGGTTTATCTGAATTTCACTGCTCCACGTAAAGACGATAACTCGTTTAAAGCTTTAATGAATATGTATCGTGCAAGCATGGCTAATAGTGCCAGCGACCCACGCAAAGCATTTGGCGACACAGTGAATATAATGATAAGCAATAAAAATGCCCGTACAGTATTAATGAATCTTCAAACCTTGGATTTAATTGATCAGGATAAGGCTATAGCCATTTTCAAACAAAGATTTGCTAATCCGGCTGATTTTACTTTTGTCTTTACTGGAAATATTGACCCTGCCGATGCGAAAACAGCAAAAGCAATTTGTACCTATTTGGGCGGATTAAAATCTAAAAAAGTAATCGAAAAATATACTGATAACAATGTTCGTAAGCCAAAGGGTGAAGTAAAAAATTATTTTACTAAAGAAATGAAGATAAATAAAGCTTCGAACCTGATAGTTTATAGTGCATCTCTACCATTCAACATTACAAATCGCACGGCACTAACGGCAATAGGTAGCATATTGAATATTAGATATTTGGAAAGTATTCGTGAAAAAGAAGGAGGTTCGTATGGAGTAGGCGTAAGAGGTTCGATGAACAATACGCCTATAGATGAAGCTACTATTTTTATGCAATTTGACACTGATCCGGAAAAACAAGCTAAACTTATTGGAATAATCCATGCTGAAGTGAAAGAAATTGTTGCCAATGGTCCGCGTGTTGATGATCTACAAAAAGTAAAAGAAAATATGTTGAAAAAATTCAATGAAGATTTGGCTGAAAACGCTTGGTGGGAAAATGCAATTTTACGCTACTATCAGGATAAATTAAACTTGCTCACTGATTATAAAAAAGCTGTTGAAGCACTTACTCCTGAATTGATTCAAAAAACATTGAAAGATGTAACTGATCAAAAGAATATATTGGAAGTTGTAATGAAACCGGCAAAATAAATCTATCAATATAGTATAAAAAGCGGGACAATTCTTAATTGAGTTGTCCCACTTTTTTTTCCTAAAATTCGGTTCACATTTAGAAATTCTCTATAATCATAGTATGAATAAATAAAAGCAAAAAACAATAATTTTATGATTATCAATAAGTCATACAATAATTAATGGAATTTCGGCTTTAAAAAGGCTGAAATAGGTTTTTAAAATCTAAGAAATAAGATTACCTTTGTATTCATCACTATGCATAAGAAATGTATAATGAAAACAAATTAACCCCATGAATGAATTAGAATCCTTATTTCGTCAATACACTAACGAAAAAATTTTATCAAAAGAAGAACTTTCAGCTTCAGGATCAAACCGCCGCTATTTTAGAATTGAGAGTAAAAAAAACTCTATTATTGGAGTTGAGGGGACTTCAATTGAGGAGAACAAAGCATTTATCGAAATGTCTAATCATTTTGCAAAAAAAGCTTTACCCGTTCCACAAGTTTTAGCGCAAAGTGCTGATGACAAGTATTATATTCAGGAAGATTTAGGCGACACATTACTTTTTGATTATATTGCTGATGGAAGAAAAACGGGCGTTTTTTGCGAAGCTGAAAAAGAGATGCTGCGCAAAACTATGCGTTTATTACCAGCTATTCAAGTAAAAGGAGCTGAAGGTTTTGATTTCTCAGTTTGCTATCCTCAACCTGAATTCAACGAACGCTCCATTTTTTGGGATTTAAATTATTTCAAATATAGTTTTTTAAAATCTACAGGGCTCGAATTTCAGGAAAATCGATTGGAAGATGATTTTACTAAACTTTCAGAAATACTTTTACAGTCAAAATCAAATACCTTTATGTATCGTGACTTTCAGAGTCGCAATGTGATGATAAAAGACGATGAGCCGTATTTTATTGATTTTCAAGGTGGAAGACGTGGACCCCTTTATTACGATGTAGCATCCTTTTTATGGCAGGCTAAAGCACAGTATCGCGATGACCTGCGTGAAGAATTACTGCAAACTTATTTAGATGCATTGCAAGTTTTATTGCCAACTGATGAAGTGGATTTTAGAGAACAATTAAAACATTTTGTACTTTTTAGAACATTACAAGTACTTGGCGCTTATGGTTTTAGAGGTTATTTTGAAAAGAAACCACATTTTCTGCAAAGTATTCCTTATGCTTTAGAAAACCTGAGAGTAATATTAAGGAATGAATATTCGGAGTATCCCTATCTACTCGAAATTTTGAAAAAAATGACGGAATTAAAACAATTCCGTGAGGTTCAGGTTCGTAAACCCTTGGTAGTGAAAGTTTACAGTTTTTCGTATAAAAAAGGAATTCCAAATGACGATTCAGGTAATGGAGGAGGCTTTGTATTCGATTGCAGGGCAGTTAACAACCCCGGAAAATATGAAAGGTATGCACATTCTACAGGCTTAGATGAGTCGGTAAAACAGTTTTTGGAAGAAGATGGTGAAATAATTCCTTTTTTAAAAAATGCTTTCGAACTGAGTGATGCTTCTGTGAAAAGATATATGGACAGGGGTTTTTCGAATTTGATGATTAGTTTTGGATGTACCGGAGGTCAACATCGATCGGTTTATTCTGCACAAAAATTTGCTGAACATATCAACGAAAAATTTGGAGTTGAAGTGCAACTTATTCACCGTGAGCAAAATAAAGAACAGAATTTTGCAGCTAAATATTAAATTGCAACTATGAAATTCCTTAGCCCAAAATATCCCGATAGCAATCGGGATTTGGACAGACAAGGAGATGATTTTAAATTAGTAAAAAACTTCATTACTCTTCAAATTCCCCCTTCAGGGGGTTAGGGGGCAGATATAAAAAATTTAAATAGATGAAAGCAATGATATTTGCCGCCGGATTGGGCACAAGGTTAAAACCGCTTACTGATAATTTACCCAAAGCCCTTGTCCCAATTGCAGGAAAACCATTACTGGAACATATTATACTAAAATTAATAGCATCCGGTTTTGATGAAATCATTGTGAATGTGCACCATTTCCCGGATCAAATTATTGATTTTCTGAAAGTTAATAACAATTTTGGAGTTCGAATTGAAGTTTCGGACGAAAGAGATTTATTGCTCGATACTGGTGGTGGCGTACGAAAAGCAGCCTGGTTTTTCGATGATAGCCAAGCATTTTTGGTACATAATGTTGATATCCTGTCTAATATTGATTTGAAAAGCTTATATAATCAACATCAAAGAACAAATTCATTGGCAACCTTGGTGGTAAGTGAGCGAAATACTTTTCGGTATCTGCTTTTTAACGATGATCTAATGTTAAAAGGTTGGATAAACGAGAAAACCTGCGAAACAAAACCAATAGATTTAAAAAAGCCTGAATTGTACAATAAACTAGCTTTTTCAGGCATTCAAGTGCTTTCGCCCCGCATTTTTGAACTCATGGACAGCTATGATTCAAAGTTTCCTATAATGAATTTTTATCTGGCTCAAGCAAATAAGTCCTGCATTTCGGGCTTTATTCCGCAAAATTACAAGATGTTGGATGTGGGTAAACTGGATATTTTGGATGAAGCAGAACGTTTTGTAAAAGAACTTTAGAATCAAAAACTTTTACTTTTTTAAAGGCAAACTATCAAAGAAACTTATATTGAAAATTGATTTGAAAATTTTAATTTAAAACAAATCAGCATGTGTCCCTGTGCGAATAAAAGTTAATTCTTTTTTGTCTTCATTTTGCAACCATATTAACAACCAATCTGCTTGAATATGACATTCCCAACAGTCGGTATAATCACCGGATAATTTATGGGGTCTATAGTTAGGTGGCAATCTTCCAGTTAGTTCAAGAATTTCGATTGATTTTTGCAGAAGTGTAAGATTATATTTTCGTTTTATGCAACGTTTATAATCTTTTTTAAAAGCACCTGTAAATGAAATGATATACATAAGCTTATTTGCTTAATGCTTCAAACATTTCAGTACTGCTCTTACAATGAGTAACTTTCCCTTCTTTAGCTTGTTTAATTGCCTTTAAGGTATCCTTTGAGGGAACCTCGGTAATTGTTTTAAAACTCACCCCTTTTAATAAAGCTAAAGTTTTTTCAATTTCTGGAATTAAGTTCGTATCTTCTATTTGTAAAATAATCTGAGTCATCTTATTAGTTGTTATAATTTCAATGCAAATATACTAACAATTTTCTAAATTTATCAAAAGAAATCGATTAATCGAACTTAACATTTTTATTTCAACTGAGTTATAAAGATAAGATATTCTCATGTTGAAGAATTTAAATCACGTTCAATTTATTATCTCAAACCTCAAACTCTCAAACCACAAACTTTGATCTTATATTTCACTTAATTCCAACCAACGCATAGTTTTTTCATCAATCAGGTTGTTTAATTCACCATGTCGATGTGAGGCCTTTAAAATTTCATCGGTACTTAATGTTCCGGAGGCTAATAAAGTTTCAATTTCTGACTTCTCAGTTTCAAGTTTTGGAATATCTATCTCCAGAGCCTCAAATTCTTTTTTTTCATTAAAACTAAGCTTTCTTTTTATTTCTTTTTCTTTATTATTCTGATTATTTGAAAGTTGGGTCTTATTATCCTGACTTTTTATCTTTGCATCATTTATCTTTTTCTCTTCACGTTCCTGCTCTTCCATCAACTCATTCCATTCGCGATAATCGGTATAGTTTCCTGGGAAATCTTTTAACTCGGCATCGCCTCTAAATACCATTAAATGATCAACCACTTTATCCATAAAATAGCGGTCGTGACTAACCACAATAACACAGCCTTTAAACGATTGCAGGTATTCTTCCAAAATATTCAGGGTAACAATATCAAGGTCGTTGGTAGGCTCATCGAGAACCAAAAAATTAGGATTGCGCATTAAAACTGTACAAAGATGCAGTCTCCTTTTTTCACCTCCACTTAATTTATACACATAATTGTATTGCGTTTCGGGAGTAAACAGGAAATGTTGCAGAAATTGAGAAGCCGACATTTTTTTACCATTTCCAAGTTGAACTTCTTCGGCAATATCGCGCACTACATCAATCACTTTTATCTGTTCATCGAATGCTAAGCCATCCTGACTATAATACCCAAAAACAACAGTTTCGCCAATATCAAAACTGCCACTATCAGGTTTAACTTCGCCCAATAGCATTTTCAAAAAAGTAGATTTGCCGGTTCCGTTTTTACCCACTATGCCCATTTTTTCGAAACGGGAAAAATTGTAATAAAAATTATCCAGAATTTTCAAATTCCCATAAGCTTTTGAAATATATTTAGCTTCAAAAATTTTAGAACCCAAATAACTTGCCTTCACATCCAGTTGAACAGCATCATTGTTTCTACGCTGTTTAGCACGTTCTTCAATTTCGTAAAACTGATCTATGCGCGATTTTGCTTTCGTTGCCCGAGCTTGGGGTTGACGACGCATCCAATCCAGTTCTTTGCGGTATAAGTTAACTGTACGTTCAGTTTCGGCATTGAAATTTTCGATTCTTTCCTGCCGTTTTTCGAGATAATAACTGTAATTACCGGCGTATTGAAATAAACCCTGATGGTCAATTTCCATGATATTGGTGCAAACTCTATCCAGAAAATATCTATCGTGCGTTACCATGAGTAAAGCCATTGTAGAGCGTTTCAGAAAATCTTCGAGCCATTCTACCATTTCCAGGTCGAGATGATTGGTAGGCTCGTCTAAAATGAGTAAATCAGGCTCTGCAATTAAGACATTGGCCAAAGCCACACGCTTTAATTGTCCACCGGAAAGCTCACCTATTAATTGCTCAAAATTTGAAATTTTCAACTTCCCCAAAATTTGTTTAATCCTGGTTTCGTAATCCCATGCTTTGTGTAAATCCATTTGGGACAATATTTCATCCAAACCTTCGTGTTTTTCACTCAACATGCAATGCTCATAAGCTGCAATGGTTCGCACTGCTTCATTATCGCTTCGTAAACAGGCATCAATCACCGAAAGTTGCTTGGGGAAATCGGGATTTTGATCCAGATAACCAATTCGTAAATCACGGCGAAAAGAAATGGAACCACTTTGATAATCTTCATTTCCGGCAATAATATTCAACAAAGTCGTTTTTCCGGTTCCATTTTTGGCAATTAGTGCCACACGTTGATTATCAGCAATACCGAAAGAGATATTTTCGAAAAGCAGATTGTCGCCAAAGGATTTTGTAAGACTTTCCACTTGTAAATAACTTATCATAGGGTGAAATAATTTTCGTTAAAGAGAAATTTTCAAAAGAATTGCAAAGATAACTATTTCTATTCAACAAAAATTTATAACTTTGTCAGATTATAATGAACTAAATATTCATCTAAAAATTTTAAAATAATGAAAAGTCTAAAAGGAACACAAACCGAAAAAAATCTTTTGATTTCGTTTGCAGGTGAAAGTCAGGCACGCAATCGCTATACCTTGTTTGCGAGTGAAGCTAAAAAGGCTGGTTATGAGCAAATTGCAGCAATTTTTCTTGAAACAGCAGAGCAAGAAAAAGAACATGCAAAAAAATTCTTTAGTTATCTGGAAGGCGGAGCAGTAGAAATTACAGCTACATATCCTGCCGGTAAAGTTGGAACTACAGCCGAAAACTTATTGGCTTCAGCCGAAGGTGAAAACGAAGAATGGACAGATGCATACCCACATTTTGCCGATATTGCTGATGCAGAGGGATTTCCTGTAATTGCAGCAACATTTAGAAAAATTGCAGCTGTAGAAGCTCAGCACGAAAAACGCTATCGCAGATTACTTAACAAAGTTGAAAAAAATCAGGTTTTTGCCCGTGAAGAGGAAATTAGCTGGCAATGCCGCAATTGTGGTCATGTACATGTAGGTAAAGAAGCTCCTAAAGCATGCCCTACTTGTGCTCATAGCCAAGCCTATTTCGAAGAAGAAAAACAAAATTATTAATCAATTTTGAAATTATCTCAAATTTAACAAAAGGCCGTTGTTTTTTTAAAGAGCAACGGTTTTTTTATCAAATTAATTTTACATTTCGATGAAAACAGAGTTGTTAATTACCGAAGATGGTTCGCATACATTATTTGTTCCTGAAATAGATGAATGTTATCATTCATCGCATGGTGCAATTCAAGAATCGAGACATATTTTTATTGAAGCTGGATTAAAGATGTGTTTTAAAAATGAGATAAACATACTTGAAATAGGATTTGGGACGGGTTTAAATGCATTTTTAGCTTTGATTGAAGGAGAAAAGGCCGGTAAAAAAATAAAATACACGGCACTCGAAAAATTCCCGGTGGAAATGGAAAAGATGGCTGCATTGAATTTTGCTGACCAATTAGACAAAAATAAAACAATGCTTTTCAAACTTATGCATCAATCTGTATGGAATGAAGAAATTGAAATCAGTCCTGAGTTTTTGCTAAATAAAATTGATTGTGATTTTACTTCATACGTCATTGATTCACAATACGATGTAATTTTTTTCGATGCATTTTCTCCTGAAAAACAAGCAGAAATGTGGACTGAGGAACAATTTTTAAAAATCTACTTACAATGCAATCCGGGAGCAATATTAACTACCTATTGCGCTAAAGGTGTAGTTCGAAGAGCTTTACAGCATGTAGGATTTGAGGTGGAACGCTTGGCAGGTCCACCGGGAAAAAGAGAAATTTTGAGAGCCACAAAGATATAGCAAGTGAGAAATAACCATCCCCAAACCTGCCCCCTAACCCCCTAAAGGGGGAATTTTAGTAGGAACACATGCAGTGCAATAATTAATGTTTTCTTGTCAAATGACATCTTGACTATCATTTATATTATTATCTTTTATTACACAACAATCTAACTTTTTTAAGCTGAAATTCAAGCTATTCTTGTTTGTAAATAATTAATGCCCCATATTAGGTGTAGAGTAATAACTAAAAAAGGCTGATACATTGAAATTGTATCAGCCTTTTTGTTAAAATTTATCTGTGATTATTTTTTACCACGATTTGCATATCTTGTCATAAACTTATCAACACGTCCTGCAGTATCAACCAATTTCGATTTACCGGTGTAAAATGGGTGTGAAGAACTAGAAATTTCCATCTTTACGATTGGATAAGTAACTCCGTCAATATCAATTGTTTCTTTTGTGTTTACAGTTGAACGTGAGAAAAAAGTATCGCCATTCGACATGTCTTTAAATACTACGGTACGATAGTTTTCTGGGTGAATTCCGCTTTTCATATCTTTATGTTTTTTATTATATTTTCTTGCTTGTTATTTCGGCTTGCAAAAGTACTAATTTTCATTTAAATATCAAACTTTTTCGTTAGATTTTATTGAATAAGATTTGATTTTTGAAAAAATAAATTGAGATATACAGCTATCTTATTAATATACAGAGATATAAATCTAATTTATTCCACATTATTTTGAACCCAAATACAATAAAAACATCCCAATAAGTACACCAATTAAGTCAATAATTTTTAGTTTTATGTTTTTATCATGCATAACCATTGCACCATAAAAAAATGGAACAACAACTCCGGCTCGGCGAATAGTGGAAACAACAGAAATTAGTGAATCGGGTAAAGTGAGTGCGTAAAAATATACGAAATCGGCTGAAACCAGAAAAAATGATATATAGGCAATTGACCATCTAAATTTGAATGGTGTAGTTTTTTTACGGGTGGGTGCCCAAAGGAAAATTGTAATAATACCCATTATAATAGCCTGATAAAAAGTATAATATACCTGAACCGACATGTGATCATATTGATTCATCAAATACTTATCATAAAGTCCGCTTACCGCTCCGGTTAATGTAGCCATTACTATAAACCAAAACCATTTATTGGTTCTGAAAGAAATACCTTCTTTTTTGCCAACCACTGATAACAAGAAAAATGACAACAAAGTGACTCCAATACCTGCCGCCTGATATAAATTTAATTTTTCTCCAAATATCAATAGAGCACCCAAAACCACCCAAACCGGCTGTGTAGCCTTAATTGGCGAAGCTATGGAAATGGGTAAATGTTTCATGGCAAAATAAGCAAACAACCACGACGAAAGCACGATGATTGCTTTTAAAACAAACATTATATGCGTTTGAAAATCAACCTGAGGAACATAAAATAAGGTTCCTTGCAATGTTTCGGGAAAGAAATTGGATAAAATCAAAAATGGGAGTAAAGTCGCACAAGAGAATAATATTGAAACAAAGATGACAGGAATTACTGCATTTCCTTGAAGAGAAACTTTTTTGAAAACATCATAAGACCCTAAAAGCAAAGCAGATACAAAAGCAAGAATTAACCACATAAGAATTTTATTAGTTGAAGAAATTTAGGTTTAGAAATAAAAGCAAATAAACCTGCCCCCTAACCCCCTAAAGGGGGAATAATGAGGGGAAGCTTTCAAGTTTATTATTTTTACACAAAAGCACATAATCTCATAGATGCATCCTTAAGCTCCCATTTGAGGGTTTGGGGGTCAAAAAATGAGAAATAAATTAAGATATACTTCGATAACATTTTTACGTTCTTATATAAAAAGATGGTCAGGATACTGAATATCCACCAAATACAATCCTTGAGCTGGTACTGATACGCCGGCCTTACAACGATTTTTGGCCTCGATAACAGCCTTAAATTCGTCCAATGACATTCTATGACGACCAACTTCCAACAATGTACCAACTATAGCTCTTACCATATTTCGCAAAAATCGATCAGCCTGAATGGTAAAAATCCAAACATCATCCACATTTTTCCATTCAGCCAAGCTTATTTTACAATTGTTTGTTTTAACATCGGTATGCAATTTACTAAAGCTAGTAAAATCGGTATATTCTAATAAAATGTTCGCTGCTTGATTCATTAATTCAAAATCAGGAATACCAACGAAACGTGTAGCAAATTCGGTTTTAAAAACATTTTTTGAAGTTACTAAATGATATTCGTATTTGCGGGAAATGGCATCAAAACGTGCATGTGCATCCGGTTTTACAGCCAAAATTTTTGAAACTGAAATGTCTTTTGGCAAAACACTATTTAATTTTGACGTTAAATCTTCGCAATTTTCAATTTTATTCTCAAAATCGAAATGAGCTACCATCAATTTGGCATGAACACCAGTGTCAGTCCTCCCCGCTCCTACTATCTCAATTTCAATACGTAAAACCGTGGCTAAAGCTGTTGAAAGAACTTGCTGCACAGAAATACCATTGGGCTGTATTTGCCAGCCATGGTACGCAGTTCCTTTGTAAGAGAGGTATATGAAGTAACGTTTTTTCACGGTGCAAAGATAAAGCTTAATTTACAATTTACGATTTACAAATTACAATTTCATGCTAAACAGATGATAAATAGCAGAATATCTAACTATTATTTCATGCTTTAATAAAAGCAACCCTTTAGTTCTAAGCATTAAATTTAATATCTAAAAAAGTTTTCAACAAAAATGAAAATTGGTACATGTTTACCCAAGCTATGTCAAATTAATTTATTTAATTTGCAAATGCTAAAATAATAATAATTTTAAATATTAAAAACAAATAAAAACCATGACAAACAATGATCTTTACAAAGAAAGTTTTAAATCTTTAGTATTAGAAGGTATTGAGAAAGATACTGAAATTTACAAATATATTGGAACAGGAAACCCTAACTCGAAAATTTTGATAGTAGGAAAAGAGGGGGCTTGTGAAAATCCACCCGAAGGTGAAATTTGCTTTGCGAAACATTGGCTTCCAAAAATTGAAAATAATGAGTCAATAAGTTTTAAAAAATTTTACAATCCACCATTAAGAGAAGGAGAGACTTGGAATAAGTATCAAAAACTACACGATTATATTTTTTCAGAATTTAAGGAGAAACGAGAAAATAACGAAATCAATTTTGAAGAAAGAATCTTCACTACTGAAATGAACACAAACCGTTCAAAAAGAGCAAAGGATGCTCCGAAGGTAGGTATGCAAGAGCGCAAGTATACTTTTTTTAAAGAATCTGAATTTATCCAACAATTTCCTGTTATTATATTAGCATGTGGTGATTATTTAAAAAATAATGATAAAAAAACAGAGATTGAAGACATCTTTGGAGTTACATTCAAACCAGACGGCAGAAAATATCCGAAAGAAGAAACACCCAACCGCCAAGCATTTTGGACACATTATAATCCCGATAAAACCAAATTAGTAATTCATACTAGGCAATTAAGCAGTAATGTCTCAAATGAATTATTGTTTGAAATGGCGAATGTTATAAAAGAACATTTGAATAAACTCAACCTATGAAAAACAAGAAACTCCTCTATATCCACGGTTTATCATCATCGGGCAATTCAAGTACAGCTAAAAACTTAGCTCAACTGTTGCCTGATGTTGAAATAATAGCTCCGGATTTACCAATAAATCCTGTTGAAGCCAAACAACTTTTACGTGAAATTTGTAAAACCGAATCACCCGATATTATTATTGGGACTTCGATGGGTGGCATGTTTGCCCAACAAATGCATGGCTATAAAAAGATTTTGGTTAATCCGTCTTTTCACGTTTCGGAATTTCTACGTAAAAACATAGGTGTTCAAGCTTTCTTAAATTCGCGAAAAGATGGTGCAACTACTTATGAAGTAAGTAGTTTATTATGTGATGAATATCAAAAAATGGAAAATCATCAGTTTGATGAAATAACGCCTTTTGATTGTGAAAATACTTATGCCCTCTTTGGTGATAAAGACGAACTTGTAAATTGCCAAAAGGAATATCTTCTGTATTATTATAAGTTTGAAACGTTTTCAGGCGCTCATAGGCTAACATTTGATAATGTTCAAAATATAATAGTGCTCAAAGTAAAAAGGATTTTAAGCTAATTCTTAATAATCTCAATTCATATCAAAATGAATATTAACGATTCACTGGTCATAAACTTCTGGAAAAATGCGGAAGAACAAATTCTTCAAATTGAAAAAGAAATCCTTCTACCTCAAATAGAAGATAAACATAGGTTTTTAAAAGATTACAAACAAGCATTACATGAGTTTTTAGATATATTTGAATCCTTTAGTTTTACAAAAAAGAGAAATGATCGTATTCATGTCGCAATAGATGAAAACGAATCATTAGCAAGCATGATTTTTAGAAAATATAGTTCCTGGAATTCTAAGGATGAGAATTACGATGTCAATATTTCTGAAGAAATCTGGGCTGTAAAATCATATATTGATAATTTGGAATCATTATCTGCTGTATTACCAATAAAAAATGAATTCCTGAATTTATTTTCTGCTTCGGATTCCAATGAAAATTTTATCACAGAATGTAATGCCCGTTTATCATTATCAAGAATGGATATTCAATATATTCTTAGTTTATCCCTTTCAGAAATTATGAATATGAACCAACAAAAAACTGAATATGAAATAGATAAGTATTCAGCCATTTCAAAATTTCTTGACAGATTAATTTATGAATTTTGGGAAAAGCAGGTAGTAGATGAAAATGCCGAAATAACTTACTATTACGATTCAAAGAAAAAGAATTGGGAAAAGTTTAGTAAAACGGAATTCGAACCATCTTTCAAGGAATACTTTTGGGACAAGCAAAATGAAAAATGGCAATTAGAAGAGAATTATGCAATTGTATGAGAAATTTACTGATTGCTAGTCGCAACTTACGACAAGCAATCAGTACAAATTATATTCGATTAAATATCTAATAATCAACTAGAAACGTTTTAAAATCAATTTACGAAAACAGTTTTTCAATTCTATCTGCATAATGCGCTTCTATCACATTGCGTTTGATTTTCAAGGTTGGTGATAGAAAACCTATGGCAGCTGTCCATTCATCTGGTACAAGTTGATATCTTTTAACTTGTTCAAAATCACCAAAATAATGATTATATTTTTTAACTTCTGTTTGAAGCCGTTTCACTACTTGTTCATTTTCAATTATTTCGTCATTGGTAGTAAAGGAAATATTATGTTTTCCACACCACGATTTTAAGTAAACAAAATCGGGTGAAATAAGGGCTGCTGCAAATTTTTTGTTTTCGCCCAATACTATCATATTTTCGAAAAATGGAGATTCGGTAAACCTGGATTCAATGGCTTGTGGATTAACGTATTTTCCAAATGAAGTTTTAAAAATACTTTTTAATCTTCCTGTAATAATTAATTGACCTTCAGACGAAAATTTGCCGGTATCACCTGTGTGCAGCCAACCATTTGCATCAATCACCTGGGCTGTAAGTTCGGGATCTTTGTAATATCCAAGCATTACATTGTGTCCGCGACAAGTGATTTCGTCTCTTTCGGCCAATTTAACTTCAACTCCTTCGAGTGGCAAACCCACAGTGCCGTATTTCCTTCCATGTTTAACGCGTTGATGAACTGCGATAACAGGCGAAGTCTCACTTAAGCCGTAGCCTTCGAAAACAGGCATGCCAATAGCCGAAAAAAACGAAGCAATATGCGTTTGTATAGCCGACCCGCCTGAAACTACAATATCAAAGTTACCACCAATGGCAGCTCGCCATTTGGAATAAATTAATTTATCGGCAATTTTAAATTTCAAATTATACCACCAACCCATGCCTTCCAACTGAAATTTTGTGGCCAAATCAAATGCCCAATAATATATAACTCGCTGAACGAATGACAATTTCTTTCCGGAAAGATAGAGCTTATCATAAATTTTTTCCAACAAACGTGGCACACACGACATCATGGTTGGATTGACTTCCTTAATATTTTCAGCAATGGTACCTAAGCTTTCGGCATAATAAACCGACATGCCCAGGTATTGATATAAATAAACCAACATGCGTTCGTAAGCGTGGCAAAGAGGTAAAAAGCTCAGAGCAGTTTTGCTCCACGAAGCAGGAATGCCGGATAATTTCTTCACCTGATTTACAATATTACTATGCGAAAGCATTACTCCTTTTGGATTTCCTGTTGTACCTGAAGTATAAATAATGGTTGCCATCTCATCCGCATTGATTTCGGCCTTTAATTTTTCCAACAATTCGGGTTGCGAGTTTTGTTTTCCCAAATCAATTAATTGATCGAGAAATTTATATTCAGGGCCCAAATCATCAAAAGAATAAATTTCCTTCAATGTGGTTATTTGGGGTAAAATAGGTTCAAGTTTTTTACGAAGTTCTTTACCTTCCATAAAAATCATTTTCATTTCGGCATGATTCAAAATGTATTGGTAATCATCACTGCTTATTGTTGGATAAATTGGAATTGAAATAGCACCAATTTGCATAATGGCAAAGTCAATCATATTCCATTCCGGACGATTTCCACTAACTATGCCTACTTTATCTCCCGGCTTAATACCCAATTTAAGCATACCATAACTCAAATTATTTGTATTTTCAACATATTCCTGAATGCTGTACTTTATCCATTGTCCGTTGCGTTTACCTGCCAATGCAGTTTCTTGTGTGGGATATTTTTCTAAATAATTATCCAATAAATCGAATAAGCGAGTAACTTCCATATTTTTATGAATTAAATTGGGTTTTTTATACAAAAAAATGACGACAAATATACCAATTATTTATTGGAAAACAATTGTACGGTTTTTATATGCTAAAATTTTTCGGTCAATATGTTTCT
Organism: Paludibacter jiangxiensis; assembly: GCA_945870155.1. Classification (GTDB taxonomy): domain Bacteria; phylum Bacteroidota; class Bacteroidia; order Bacteroidales; family Paludibacteraceae; genus Paludibacter; species Paludibacter jiangxiensis_A. The sequence goes on from CAMBSB010000002.1 coordinate 77,450, forward strand.
CTACAGCACGCGAAAGCACAATTTTTTCCAAATCACGTCCTTTTTTTACCAATTCATCCACAGTATCTTTGTGCGAAATATGCGTTACATCTTGTTCGATGATAGGACCGGCATCCAAATCAGTCGTAACATAATGACTTGTAGCACCAATAACCTTAACTCCACGCTCATGAGCAGCATGATATGGTTTAGCTCCGGCAAAAGCTGGTAAAAATGAATGATGAATATTAATAATTCTATTGGGGAAATTTTCAATAAAATCGGATGATAAAATTTGCATATAACGTGCTAATACACAGAATGTAATTTTATTTTTCTTCAACAATTTCAATTGTAAAGCTTCCTGTTCCGCTTTATTTTCTTTATTAATTGGTATATAATGAAATTCTATTCCAAAACGCTTTGCAACAGGCTCCATATCAGGATGATTGCTAATAATAATTGGTATATCAACTCGCCATTCGCCCGCAGCATAGCGTGCTAAAATATCGTACAAACAATGTGACATTTTTGAAACAAACAAGGCCATACGTGGTTTAGTATCAGCAAAATACAACCTGAATATCATATTAAAACGGATAGCCAGTAAAGTTTGAAAATACTCTTCAATTTTATCTTTGGGTATTTGAAAAGTGGTAAGTTCCCATTCAACACGCATAAAAAAGACTTTTTCCTCTCTATTGACATACTGATCTAAATAAAGAATATTTCCTTTGTGTTGATTAATAAATTCTGTTACCGCAGCTAAAATTCCCGGTTTATCAGGACAATGAATTAAAAGTACTGCTGTATTATCATTCTCTTTCATACTCTCGTTTTAATTTTAATTTTTAATCATATAGCTTATCCATGATTTTTAAAGTCATAATAAGCTAATAAAGACAATTTTTTAGAATAATGTTATTAATAAGACTAATTTCAATCGCAAAAATATAATTTTAAATTTTATAATATAAAAAATCGGTTTCGAAACTATTAAACGGATAATCTAAACTAAATAATTTTGAAATTAATAATTTTACTGAAAATATCAATTTTTCAATAAATGGATTGCAAAGATAACATTTTATATTGAGACGAGATATTTCATTTTCAAATTGAATTTAAATAAGTGTTTATCTTCTTCATTTTGAGTATTGATAGCTAATTAAAGCTTAATGCTCGAAAAAAAATATTCAAAAAAAAGGAGTTTTTTTTCGCAAAACTATTGCAGAAATGAAATTTTGCCGTATCTTTGCACCGCGTTAGAAAAATAGCGCACTACTTGGTTCGGTAGTTCAGTTGGTTAGAATGCCGCCCTGTCACGGCGGAGGTCGCGGGTTCGAGTCCCGTCCGTACCGCAAAAGCCCCTAAATTAGGGGCTTTTTTGTTGTCAAAAAGTAAGCAATTATATTGAAAAACAGTGATTTAGCTCATTTTTTGAATAAATCCAAATATTGCCAAATATCCACATTTTTTGTACTGTAGTTGTACCCAAATAAAAATCAATGTTTTGTTGTTTCGTTTTTTTTCATTTACTTTGCCAAACCAATTTAAAGTTATGCAGTGTATGGAAAAAGCAATTTTTTCAATAGTTTACAATCGAAAGAGTAAACTATTGACAGACGGCACGGCACTAATCCAGATTAGAGCCTATTTGAACGGATTAAATAAATATTTCACTACAAACATCTATGTACATCCCGACCAATGGGATAAAAAGCATAGTAGAGTAAAAAACCACCCGAACGCCATAAGGATAAATAAACAAATATCCGATTATTTGGCAAAAATGGAAACCATAGAATTGAACAGGCGAAACGATAAAAAACCGTTTACGCTCGAAATACTGCACGAACTATTGAACGGCAAAGAAATTGACAGCTTTACGCAATTTATGAAAAATGAAATTGCAGCCGATAGAAGTAACGCCCCCACAACCAAAGTAAACCAAACAACCACATTAAACACACTTTGTGAGTTTAGAAAAAACATCCTTTTTGTAGAATTATCATTTGAATTACTGACAGAATTTGAGCGGTTTTTGATTAATAAAAATTTAAGTATCAATACAGTACACAAATATTTTAGACATATCAGAAAATTTGTAAACCTTGCCATTGATAATGATTTAATGGAGCTTAATAAATACCCATTTCGGAAATTTAAGCTAAAAGGCGAAGAAACCACACGGGAATATTTAAGCCCTGAAGAGGTGCAAAGTATTGAAAAATTGAAGTTTACCAAAGAAAACGCACACTTAAAAAAGATAAAAGACACGTTTTTATTCTCGTGTTATTGCGGTTTAAGATTTTCGGATATATCAGCATTAAGAACCGACCAAATACAAATAATTGACGGTAAAAAATGGATTGTTATTGAATCGACCATAAAAACAGGCGCACCAATACGCATCCCCATATATTTACTATTTGACGGCAAACCGATAGAAATACTAAAAACCTACATACATCCGGATAGAAAATACATTTTTGACGAACATACAAACCAATACACAAACCGTTGTTTAAAAGAAATTGCCACACTTGCAGGAATTAAAAAAAGGTTGACATTTCACACGGCACGGCACACACAAGCCACATACTTACTCTATAAAGGTGTAAATATTACCACGGTACAAAAGCTATTAGGACATAAAAAATTGGCTACAACTCAAATTTATGCTAAGGTTATGGATATGACATTAATAGGCGAACTAAAAGCGGTAAACTACAGCAACGCCCCGAAAAATAGAACCCGACACATCAAACAAACAGCAATGAAAAACTATTTAAAAGTAATACGACTATCAAAAGCGGTTGCAGTTGGATAAAAGATTTTATTTATCTTTGTGAGCAAAAAAAATAACTTTCAAAACCGCTTAAAGGGAATACAACCCAGTGCATGACATTTTGAAAGTTATAGTATTTTAAAAAACGGTTTTTCCATCGTCTTGCAGGGTCAAAGCCTATTTGCATAATTAGAAAAACAGTTTAACCTTATAAAGCTTGACGACCTGCAATCGCTGGTTAAGACTAACAGATAAGGACGGCAAATATACAACATTTTTCTATTATACAACTGATTAGCATTATTTTTTATCACTGACAACCATTTTTTAAATATACGGATATGGGAAAGATTACAATAAAACACTATCTAAACAAGAATATTAAGTGTTTAGATAAAATTTCAAATGAAGTTGAACATCCAATTTATATTCAAATTACAGCCAATAGGAAAACAACACAAATAAGGAGCTTAACGGATTATTTAATGAGTGAAAAAGATTTTGCAAGCTATGAATTATATACAATTGCAAAATTTGACAGCAATATAGAAGAAATAACAAAAGAGTTTTTAAACGAAGTGAAATTTGAAGAATTACAAGAAGAAAAATCAACAGTTTTAGAGATTTTAGATTATTGTTTAAATAAAAAAAATATTGAATTTGGAAAATTAAAGCCATTAATAATATTTTACTCTAAATTGATTCAGTTTGAATTTGGAAAACATATTTATACTATGAATCTTTTTCCTGCATTAATCGAGAATGACAAAACAGCAGCAATAGCAATGTATTTAAAATCAGAAATGAACCCTTTAAATTTTATTGATATTTTCAAGAAAACTACTAAGTTTGATATAATGAAAATATTAACCCCTGAACAAAAAATGAATATAATTGGTTTTGATAGTTTATTGACTATTGGCACTATAAACGGTTACAAGCTAATAAATTGGTACAATGGTACAATAAAAGAAGATTTTATAAAAAAAACAGGTGCAAAACACAATGATTTTTTTAACTACATAGATAAAATTGCAATAAATTTAGAAAATAATTTATTTTTATCAGTAAATAATAAGTTATAACATATTGATATATAGATATATAATTTAATAAAAATAGGATGTTGAAAAATATTCTATTTTTTTATAGTAAATGTTTGGATTAATCAAAACATATTGTATATCTTTGCATCAAAATTCACATTACATCAATAACAATTAATATTTAAAAACAATGACAGCACAGGAACTAAAACAGCTCAAAGCCCAACTTCCAGACGGTGCATTAACAGCCATCGCAAAAGAAAGCGGTTTAGAAATTTCACTTATTAGCAGGGTATTAGTAGGACATAATCCAAAGTTTGACAAAAAAGCCAAAGTAATTAATGCAGTGGTTGACTATGTAGAAAAATTTCAAGCAAACGAAGCCAAAGCAACCGAAAGAGCTAGAGCGGTTTTGAAAAATAGTTTAGAGATAGCTTAATAAACCACCAACGCCCCCGAATGTATGCATCAAAACACCATCGAGAGAGCAAAGTTAGTACAGGCGATTGTAAAGCAGTACTATCAACCCGACAGACAGGACAGATGCAAATTATGGGTTTATAGGGTACACATCATTAAAGAACATCCGATGAGTGTTCGCACATTTTGGCGAATGATAAACATAAAAATAGATTAAATATAAATTACTAACAACTAACAATTTAAAGATTATGGTAAGAACAGAAAACAAAAAATTGATTATTGAAATTGAGTTAATGGAACATGAAAACCCAGCTGAAAAATTGCAAGAATTTCAAAACTCAATAATAGAAACTATACAAATGTATAATTTTAAAGAATTTGGACAGAATCCACCGTTTTATTATTTGCTCGAATTACTAAAAGAAACACTTCCAACTTTTGAGCAACAAACAGAGATTTTTAAAAACCAATTAAAAAGCATTTAAAAAAAATAGCAATGGAAACGATTAACGTTATTAGCGTACCATCTAACGAATGGAACGAAACAAAAGAAATGATCCACGGTATTAATAAAATGCTTATTTCATTAACCAACAAACCCAATAAGGAACTATTAAGCCCGAAAGAGGTTTGCAGTATGTTAAAAATTGGACGGTCGACATTTGAACGATTAAAAAACAGCGGTGAAATGAAAGTAGTTCGCACCCAAGGCGCACGAAAAATATTTGTAGAGCGCATAGAAGCCGAAAAAATGATTTTAAAAGGATATGAAAATTAAAAGTATTTGCCACAATGGCAGAAAAATTGACAAAGTATCAAAAAGCTAAAACAAAAAACAATAGTATTAATTTTAGAATAAAACAAAATGGAAAAAATTGTTATTTATGTAAATGATTTACAAGTAGAAAAAGAGACAGAAATTTGTGAAAATGGATTGCCAGTTTTGCAAGAAATTTTAAACGAATTTGAAAAAATACAATGCAAGCTTAACGCATCTAAATTTTTTGATTTCATTGCCACAGCTACATCAGTGGGCAAAACAGATGAACGAACTGAAAATTTACTCAAACTTATAATTGTCGAAAATTTGGACGAAATACCGAAAATTATGGGATTGACTATTAGTAAGGACAAATTAAAAGACATGGTAGAAATACCAAATTTAAGCGAGTTTTTAAAACTAATTAATAATACCGAAAGAGAAATAATGATAATGCAGCCGTTTGTAACAATAGATAATTATACGGCAAATATATCAAAAGACTTTGCCGAAAAAATTAAGCTCAGATATACAGTTTTTGCAGACAATGAAAAGCAAATAGAAGCTTTTAAAATTCTCACATCGCTAAAGAATGCAATGAATAAGTATTCAGAGACTTTAAAGATTGCACCATACGGAATTGTTGAGGGTTTAGAAATTGCACACGGTCAATATCGTATCGATGGGAAATACATAAAACAACGCTTTTAAGTCAAAAAAAATAGCCCCCGAAAAACCATAATTATATTGGTGATACTATAAAATAAATAGTTTTAGGGGTCTGTTATTACAAGCGAAAAAGCCGTTTGCACACTCTGACAGTTATTTTTTTTACTCATTGAAAAATGACAGGCAAACGGCTTTTTATTACGCACACACACGAAAACAGTTTTTAACCAATTTCAAACAAAGCTAAGTAAGAAAAAAACAGCCCCCGAAAAACTATAATCATTATTTATTATTTTTGGTGAAACAATAAAATCCATAGTTTTAGGGGTCTGTTAATACAAATAAAAAAGCCGTTTGCACGCTCTCACTATCATTTTAATAATTATAAAATTTAAAAAAAATGACAGGCAAACGGCTTTTTTTAATTACAGAAAAGAGAGTAAACACACACACGAAAACGGTTTTAACCAATTTTTAAACACAGGTAAGAAAAAAAAAATAAACCGTGTAGAACTCACTTGCTCTACACGGTTTAAACCAATTTAAAGTTATGAAGGTAAGAATTTCACAACAATAAGTTGCAAAGATAGTAATGATTTCGGAATTATCAAAACTCTATCAATATGCAAAAAATATATTTTGGTAGTGTGATAATACAGCACACACCCACAGGCGAAAAACAGATTGTAAACAATATTATTTATTTAGAAAACGATACGCCCCCAGCGAAACGATTAAGAAGCTATGTTTTAAAGCACATAGCCCATAAAGAACGCAACAAATATGCAATAATAAAATTTTGCACCGGCACTGCAAAAGTAACAGGATTAACAGCTTATTAAACTAAATAAATATGCAAACAATAAAAATACAGTTTTCGTATAATTGGAATAATAAGCTTGATAATAAAGCATTTACGACAATACGACTACACAACCCCAAAAAATATATAATTGGTAATGTTTATGATATTGAGATTAACGAAAACCCAAAAGGAACTGCAACACTTCACGAAATAAGAACATTAAAAATAAGTCAGTTGAATGATTTTATTTGCTACCTAGATACAGGATACAACCGGGAGCAAACAATAAAAATGCTGCAACGTATGTATAAAGCCATAAACCTAAATACAGCGTTGTTCGATTTTTGTTTATTAGTTTACAATAAAACCGAAAAACAAGCCCCGAAAGAGCTACAAACAAGTTTAGAATTATAATTTAAAGCACACACGGAAAATGAGCAATAAATTAATAATAAGACATTTAATGTACGATAATATAAGGCTTTTATTAAAATATCCGTTTGTGAGCGAACCCGAAAAAGATACTTTTTGCACCCGATTTAATTTGTTTGTAAAGGACGAAAAAAAAGGAATATTGCACAATAAAGGATATGAAGGATTAGAGCAAAATAAAGGTATTTATATTAAAATAGAACTACCCACGGCAAACAAAAACGGAAATATTTCTTTATCATTTTCATTGCATAAGTTTTATAATGCAATGAAATATAAACAGTTATACAATTATGACGACTTTAATTTTTATAATGCAAATGAGGCCTTTAATCTATTAAAAGACTTTATAAAAATTGAAATTAGTTTGGCATTGGTAAAAGCCTTTGAAGTGGGTATAAACATTATAACACCAACCGACCCCGACCAATACATGAAAGAATTGCATCGTATAAGTGTAAACGGTCGAAAAATGAGAATATTAGAAGATTTGCACTATAAAGAGTATAAGCAATATAGCACTAATAAAGACAAAGATAAACGGATAATTTATATTTTTTATAACAAAACATTTGAAGCCCGAAGTAAACAAAAGGACATTGAAAAAAAAAACAATGTACCCGACAATGTTTTGAGAATAGAAAAGGACACGCACCGCCCAGCGGAAAAGATTTATTTTGGTCAATTGTTTGAGCCGAAATTTCAACAAATGACAAAACATGAATTTAAACAACGGTTTGTTGACGATTTGGAATATAAAAGCAGCTACATAAAAACTAAAGATATTACTTCATTACAGTTAGAAATTATCAAAAGCATTGATTTAGTAGGAGTTGAAAAAACGCTATTAGCAAAAAAAGAACTTTTGAAAAATGGCATAATAACACCGAAACAATATAGATTTTTTAGAGAAACATTGAATAAAATTACAGCTAAAAATATGAATATTGAGAAACATATATCAAAAACAGCCGAAACAATTAAAGAGCTTATAATCAACAAGATAAATGATTGTTAAAAAAGTGCCAAAAATGGCATGTTTTAGTTGTTCGATTTTACGGAAAAATAAACACTTTAGAACACGGCACGGCATTAAATGAATATATAAAATGAAAATAAATAAATATATTAAGAAAATAAACAGCAATTCACGGCACTATACGCAGCCGTAAACCAAAAAACAGCCCAAAAAACGCACCTATAAAAACGATTTACGGCAACTCGTACTACACACGCCAAAAGGCATGAGCGAAGCGAATTTTAAAAGCGTGTTATAAGTTAAAATAATATTGAAATATAATAATATGAAAAGAAAATCAAAGGGATTAAGAACATCCCAGAGGATATGGAGCGTAGAACCTAAAGGAGACGATTTTTATCAAAAATGGGAAAGATTAATATTAGAAATTGAAGCAAAGTATAAAAATGAAACATTGAGTAACCAAAAAAGAGAGTAGAACCCATTAAAAATTGAATTAAAGTAAAATGTGAGAATTAAAGTAAAAACATACATAAATTCAAGGCAAAAACAAGCATATTTCACAAAATACATTTAAATCAATAAAAATGATAGAATTAGTGTACTCACAAAAGCACAGTGAACCGAAAAAAGCACAAAAAGAGCTAAAACACCCATCAACAAAGTAACGCACCAGAAAAAAGCAATTGAAATATAAAAAACAAAACAATTACATAAAATTTCAATAAATACACACGAAAAAACACCCCTTAAAATTTACATTTACTTTAATACATCTTTAACAAAAATGAAAGCAATTACAAAAGTACACAAAGCAAAAAAAACATTATCAACGCCCCGAAACAAATACACCCCCGACCAAAGGGAAAAAGCACTAAAATACTACCTTTTGGGCTTGAATATGATTGAAATTAGTAAACTTTTAGACGGTTTACCGATTAGACAGCTCGAAAAATGGCAAATGATACACCAATGGACGGCATTAAAAAACTGTAAACCAATAAAACAAAGAGCTTTAGAGTTAAAACAAAGCGGAAAAAGCACAAAAGAAATAAGCGAAATATTAAAAATTAGCAGTGTTACTATTTGGCGTTATACTAAAACAGACCCCGAAAAATGAAACGAACCCGACCAAAAACATCAAAAGAGCTTAAAAAAGAGGGGTTTAAGTTAGTAAATGACTTTGATTACTTGTTTATAAATGAAAACGGCAAAGTTTATGATACTAACAAACAAAGGTTTTTAAAACCAACGTCCCGAAATTATATAAAAGCAGAAAATAAACTTTTGAGCGTTCCGAAACTTGTTTTAATGACATTTGACGGCAAACCATATAAAAGAGGACAAATACAGTACATTGACGGCAATAAGTCAAATTTGAGCCCAAAAAACATAAAATACATCCGTTTATTTGCACCCGAACATAAAAACAAAGTAAATCAAACCGATTTAATAACTGCAATACGTTGTTATTTTGAAATTGACCAAAAATATAAGATTAGAGATAATTTTCATACAAGACTATTTTTGCAAAGTATCTTAAAAAAAAGGTTGTTTTTTATAAGGCATAAAAATTTAAAACACATAGACGTATATTTAACATATTTAGGCAAACATCTATTTGAACAAAAAAGCATAACAGAAACGGCAAAACAACATTTTTTATCCGTTCGTGATTGTTTAGAAATAGTTAACAATTTCACAAATATACTGATAACAGAAATTTTGCAAGATTTGGAAAAAGGATATTTGAAAAAAAATGAATTTAGTAAACCAAAGCGAAACATAAACGAAAGTTTACAAGATTTTAAAGAGTATTTAAATAGTTATGAAAAATAGATAAAACACGGACATTTTGAGCCGTGTTTTTTTTATAAAAAAGTGTTTTTAGTCTTTATAGGACTTGAAACAAAGTTTGTATATCAATATGTTATCTATTTGGGTACAAAACGAGTATAAAAATGGGTACAAAAAGAGTTTTTTTGATAAGAACTAATACACGAACCCAAACCAACGGCACTGGTCGACCTGAAGGAACTAATCCACGAACACAAACCAACGGCACTGGTCGACCTGAAGTAACTAATCCACGTCCACAAACCAACGGCACTGGTTGACCTGAAGGAACTAATCCACGCCCACAAACCAACGGCACTGGTTGACCTGAAGGAACTAATCCACGAACCCGAACCAACGGCACTGGTCGAATGGTCGAACCTGAAGGAACTAATCCACGAACCCAAACCAACGGCACTGGTCGAATGGTCGAACCTGAAGGAACTAATCCACGAACCCGAACCAACGGCACTGGTTGAATGGTCAAACCTGAAGGAACTAATCCACGCCCACAAACCAACGGCACTGGTTGACCTGAAGGAACTAATCCACGAACCCAAACCAACGGCACTGGTTGAATGGTCGAACCTGAAGGAACTAATCCACGCCCACAAACCAACGGCACTGGTCGAATGGTCGAACCTGAAGGAACTAATCCACGAACACGAACCAACGGCACTGGTTGACCTGAAGGAACTAATCCACGAACCCGAACAAACGGCACTGGTCGAACCTGAAGGAACTAATCCACGAACCCGAACCAACGGCACTGGTCGAACCTGAAGGAACTAATCCACGAACCCGAACCAACGGCACTGGTTGAACCTGAAGGAACTAATCCACGAACCCGAACCAACGGCACTGGTTGAATGGTCGAACCTGAAGGAACTAATCCACGAACACGAACCAACGGCACTGGTTGAATGGTCGACCTGAAGGAACTAATCCACGCCCACAAACCAACGGCACTGGTTGACCTGAAGGAACTAATCCACGAACCCAAACCAACGGCACTGGTTGAATGGTCGAACCTGAAGGAACTAATCCACAAAATAATTATTAAAAAAACGGTTAATATTGAATGATTTTAAAAAAACAGTTGTATATTTGCATTCAATAAAACAATCGTTTCGCCATAGTGCATTGGACTATATCCTCTAAGTGTAAGGTTATTCGGTTGTTTTTTTTTCGGATAGTAAACAACAAAAAATAATTTAATAGTTATAAAAAGTATGATATATAATGATATTATTTAGTTTTATAAAACTGAATAATAAAAATAGTGGGTATTAAAATATATTTACTATTTTTGTACTACTTTTGTACTATAGTAGCAAATACACACATAAATAATTGATATACAGCGTTTTGAGTTTGTCCCGTCCGTACCGCAAGAAGGTTAGCCAAATGGCGACATCCAAAAGCAAAACCCCTACAAATCGTTGATTTGTAGGGGTTTTTTCATCATCCCACCTTGTATTCGAGTTGCTAGATTAGCCAAAATTTAGACATAAACAGACATACTTTTAGGACTAAATCGTGACCTTTTTTAAAACTCAGAAATAGGTCACAGAAAGTCAACTTTTGGCACAATTTTGACCCCTATTGGCTAAGCGGTAATTATTTCATTTTCAATCAATCAACTAATTTTGTAACGATTAAAAAAATGAAATTATGAAGAGTACATTTAACGTCCTTTTTTACTTGAAAAGGAATGCTATTAGAAAAGATGGTAAAATGCCAATTGTTGCCCGCATCACTGTAGATGGCATCATTGCGCAATTTAATACCAAGTTAGAAATCCAATCAATAAATTGGAGTGTGAAAATGAGTAAAGTTATTGGACACCCATCTGATAGCAAGCAACACAATGCTCAACTAGAACAAATTAAAGCTTCTATCCATGGTATTTACCACGAACTTCAACGAAAAGACAATTATGTTACAGCCGAGAAAGTAAAAAATGAGTTTTTGGGGATAAGCGAACATCATGAAACGCTTTTAGATCTTTTCAAAAAACACAATGAAGATGTTCTAAAGCTTGTAGGAATTAGCAAATCAACTACTACCTATCAAAAATACGAACGTACGCGAAGGCATCTGGAGAAATTTCTACTACTCAAATATCAATTGAAAGACATTTCACTTAAAGAGATTAAACCAATATTTATTTGGGACTTTGAAATATATTTAATGACCACAGGTAAATGCCAGACAAATACTACTGCGAAATTTATGCAGTACTTCAAACGTATTATCCTTCTTGCTCGGAATAATGGGTTAATTGCAATTGATCCATTTGCAAATTATAAAATTCATTTAACAAAAGTTGATCGGGGTTATCTCACTCAAGAGAATGTTGAAAAGATATTGAAGAAAGAGTTTGCAATAAAACGATTAGAACTGGTTCGCGACATTTTTATATTCTCTTGTTTTACCGGTTTGGCCTATGTTGATGTAAGAAATCTAGACGAAAAAAATATTCGCAATTCTTTTGATGGAAATTTGTGGATTATGACCAAAAGACAGAAAACAAATGTAAATTCGAATATTCTATTGTTAGATGTACCCAAATTGATTTTGGAGAAATACAAGGGTGTATCATCCAATGGCAAATTACTCCCGATTCTTAGCAATCAAAAAATGAATGCATATCTAAAGGAAATTGGAGTTTTGTGTGAAGTGGACAAGGAGCTTACTTTTCACTTAGCGAGGCATACTTTCGCCACCACTATTACATTGGCTAAAGGTGTTCCAATAGAAACTGTTAGTAAGATGCTTGGACATACGAATATTCGTACAACACAAATTTATGCTCGAATTACAGATAGTAAAATCAGTAATGACATGCAGGCATTAGCAGGGAAATTATAGGGAATAGAAAAAATGTTTAGTATATAAATTTAACTTTCAATTCACTTATAAGAAAAGGGAAATGCTATTCAACGTTTCCCTTTTCTTATTATCTTAAATTATTAGGCTTTTAAATGAAAATTTGAAATCTCAATAGCAAACTATTTTACCCCCATAAACTGGTCATTTATAAATTTAGTTACATCCGTTAATCTATAAAACGATTTACCATTCATATTACAATACGGTATTCTACCATTTGTTCGATACCGCTGTAATGTACGATGACTGACCTTGAGCATACCTATCAAATCCTGATTATCCAATAATTCATCTCCTTTAAGACAGGTATCGTGATTGAGCAATCTATCCATCTTTTTATCAGTCTCTTCAAGTTTCTCAAAAAGCCTTTCAATAATTTTTTCTAAATTTTCTTTATTGATATCCTTAATGATAAATATAACGTTTGATTGAATGTGAATACTTTTATAATAACCTATTAAATTACTTTGTTAATCCGTCTCCTTTCTGCTGATTGCTTAAGATTCATAATTAAATCACTCAAACACTCCACATTACTTCGGATTATATGTTGATTAAGCATTCTCTTTACCTCTGTAAGTGTGTAGTATGATTTACCCGAAATTACTGAATATGAGACCATTCCTTTTGACCTTAAACGTTGTAAAGTCCGTTCGCTGATTTTCAAAAATGTGCAAACATCATAATTATCAACCCATGTCTCGTCCGGGTTTTCGATTATTGTAGGTTGTTGTCCGTTTACAAACTTGGCAATTAAACTAATCTTTTCGGAAAGCTCTTTAAATGCAATTGATTCGATAGTGATGACATCCATAATGGTTTTTTTTGATACAAAGGTCAGGTAATTACAAACATAGATTTCACATGTTGGGTAAAGTATTTGTAAATTGGATTGTATACGACTATTTATGAGGACTTTAAAAAACTCAACTTTCAGAATAAAAAGCCGATAAATTGGGTGTTCCAATTGATTCAAAAGAAATCATATTACCAATAAACAAAAAAAAGAGGCTGTCTTCCTTTTGAGACAGCCTCCTTGCTCAATTTTGACGAAAACAACAATTATTTCTTTGAAGCTTCTATCTATAGTATAATTCTTACAACTCAATTATTTTTTCTAAATCAAATGAAAGATGTTCATTGTGAAAAACATATCCCAACTGGTTGCTCACACATTGAGTTTTCCCTATTTTTTTATCAATATTTCTGTGTGAATGACCATAAATCCAGTATTCAATTGGACTGTGTTTTATGTATTCTTCCAATTCAACCGTGAAAGCTCCATTTATTTTGCTCCCAGTGAAATCGGGGGATACTAATTGAAAAGATGGGACATGATGCGTTACAACAACAATATGTTCTGACGAGCTCTTTGTCACTTCGTTTTGAATGAAGTTAAAGCATTTGTCATACTCCCGATTGAAATTATTCCATGTTAACGGTTCACCATTATATAGAATCCGGCGGAAATCACTAACGTAATGTTCAGTTAAGTAAGCATCTTCCAACAGGATTTTCGCCCATAAGGTTGAAATGATAAAATCAATATTCTCCACCCGAACGACTGCATCATAATAGCATTTCACATTGTTCCGAATCGAGCATACTAAGCCATGGGGCATTTTTGCCAAATCATAATATTTATATAGCTCGTGGTTGCCAACGGCAACAATCACCTGCCGGTAATTGTCCGAAACCCAATCCCAGAACGGATGCTTGCTGTAATTATCATCGTTTAAATACCCAATATCACCTGCAAGAATAAGAATATCTCCTACTGGTTTCAGTGGATTTTGATTCAAATAACTAGAGTTATCAGAAAATTCCAGATGTAAATCCGATGCGTATTGAATTCTCATTTTATTCAATTCCAAATATGTCTTTCATAATTCCAAGGAATCCCCGAATCTCATTCTCAGAGCGCTGCAAGCTATCACTTAGTGATTGATTAGGCAAGGATTTTTCCATTATATCAATAAATACACTCAATTCAGCTTTCATTGTGTCCGATAATTCAATTGGTGTAAGCGGATCAATCCTCATAGCCAATAGTTTAAAAACGTCATCCCGATGTTTTCTAATATCACCTTTATGAACTTTTGGATTTGTTTTCTTTTCTTCTGTTAGATTTAAAAATGCTTTTACTTTTAAACAAAGAAGGGATAATGGATTGGCAATACGAATTCCGTCTTCAATAACACTGCTGTCAATGGTCTGTTGATAATATTCTTCGTCCAATAGAATTGCAGAAAGACTTGGTGTATCTTCTCCAGTAGGAATTGGAGTTAAATGAAATCCGGTTGGTTCACCTAATATCTCAGGATATCTCGATAACAACTCTATTTGCACCGGAAAACCTTCTTGGGGGTCAATAAAGCGGAACAATTCGGTTACAGGTTCTTTTTCCCCTCGTTTTCGTTGACGGGAAGTGTATCCACCCAAATCAATAAATTCCCAAAAACGTTGTCCGAACTCGGGTGTCATTTTTTCGATAACCAATATCATGTCGATATCGTCTGTTGCACGCGGGCGCATATCTGTATTTTGCAAAGTAATATCACATGCTGTTCCGCCGATAATAACGTAGTTATCTTCAAATCCAGAAAAATGTTCTTTAAACTTTTCTAATCCTTTTACCATTTCATTTCTTCTATCATTATTTCTAACTCTTTTTCAATCCGGGCATCCGGCTCATCTTTCATGGATAAATACAACGAAAGTTTATCGACCACATTATGATTCGACAGAAAAGGCATAGTGGTTGGATATTTCCATATTTCGATCTTATTCAAACCTTCCACCTCATTGTATTGAGCTCCAGACGGATTGAAAAGTTTGTCCCATATTGCTCGTGTTTCATATTGTTCTGAGTTCAAATGTGAATATTGCGACAAAGCATTTACTCCACTAATACTAAAATCACATTCAGGTATGGCATCACAATACAAAACCTTCTTTACTGGTGATGACAAATAGCTTTGTGCTTTCGTCCAGAGTTCCCTTTTATAACTGCCAAATCGTATATACTTAATTCCAGTGTTGTCTTTTATTTCTGTGCTACATAGTTTACAATCTTCAAGGTTTGCAACGGCACGTGCTAAAGCTACATA
>CAMBSB010000003.1 GCA_945870155.1 Paludibacter jiangxiensis
CAAAATATTTTTCAATTAATGAAAGTTGTTTCTGCTCCTGAAACATTTAACTTTTTTGATGAACAATACAATATTTGCCAAATAAGATACGGCGATATGAAAAAACAATTGGCACAGGATATGATTTTATTTACCGAACCATTCCGTGAAAAAATTAAATCACTTTTAAGCAACGAAGATTATTTAATGAAAATACGGCGCATGGGCAAAGAAAAAGCCCAGGAAAATGCAGCCAAAACCCTACGTGAAGTAAGAGAAATTATTGGATTCAAACAGTTTTAAATTGATGTTGTACTCACAAAAAAATGCAAACCTATTAATTGGTATGCATTTTTTTTGTGTAATAATAAAAGAATAAAGCGATTGTGCATCTTTACACAATCGCTTTATTAGTGTTTAATTAAAAATTATAATTCAAGTCCGGCTGTTATCCAGTTTGATTCCGGTTCTTTGCAAGTATTATTATTTTATCAAAATATCATAAGGTAAACGGGCTTGAATACCGTTTAATTTTTCAGCATCTTTAATTTGTTTAAATATGGCATAATGCTCACCAAATTGAGCTTTTACAATGCGTGTTTCCATATCTTCGCCAAAGCTTTTCATCAGTTTTGTTTGGAAATCTTCTTTTACAGGGAATTCCTTCACTTGATAAGCTTTAAGTTTCGATTTAGCTACAGCCAGTTTAATTGCATCATCCAATCCACCAATTTTGTCAACTAAGCCAATTTTCAAAGCATCCTCACCTGTCCAAACACGGCCTTCGGCAATGGCTTTGATTTGTTCTACTGATTTCTTGCGTCCATCAGCACATCGTTTTACAAACAATTCGTATCCACGATTTACATAGTTTTGCATCAATTCTTTTTCTTCTGGTCTGAAAGCACGATTTATTGAAATAGCATCACTTAATTTATTAGTTTTTACACCATCGTAAGTTAATCCTATTTTATTATTTAAACCTTGAATATTAGGTATTAACCCAAAAATTCCAATCGACCCGGTTATTGTATTAGGCTGTGCAACAATTACATCAGCCATACACGAAATATAATATCCTCCCGAAGCAGCATAATCGCCCATAGATACTATCAATGGTTTTTTTAATTTTAATTGAGTCAATGCGCGCCAAATTTGCTCTGAGCCATAAGCGCTACCACCCGGTGAACTTACACGGAATACCACAGCTTTTACTGAAGAATCTTTAGCTACTTTGTTGATAGTTTCAACAAGTTCGGACGAAACTATACCTTCATTATCACCACCATCTATACCACCAACTGCATAGATTACGGCTAATTTTTCTTTTTCAAATTTAGCATTATCCGGCAATTTATTCATGGCGCCATGTTTTACTAAATGAAAGTCTTTCACGTATTTACCTAAAATACTATCCACTTCGTCGGCATATACCAGTGAGTCAACCAAAGCATATTCTTTCGATTTTTCGGTTGGTTGAAACATCATCATTTCATCGGCGTACTTATTCAGGTTTTCAACTGTAATTTTACGCGATGCCGACACTTGTTTTAGCATGGTATTCCAAATCGAATTCATATAAACAGTAACCTGTTCGCGGTTTGGATCACTCATTTTAGTGTTGATATAAGGTTCAACAGCCGATTTAAAAGTGCCTACTTTAACCACTTGCATTTCAATACCTAATTTATCGAGCGTGTTTTTAAAGAAGACCAAATCTGCCGAAAGACCTTTGAACTCTACCATTCCTTGTGGATTGATAAGAATTTTATCGGCTACCGAAACTAAATAATAATTGCGTTGTAAATAATTATCGGCATAAGCCACGATGAATTTCCCTGATTTTTTGAAGTCTATCAATGCATCACGTATTTCTTTGAATGATGCAAAACCACCCATCAACATACCACCTTTAAGATAAATACCTTTGATGTTTTCATCGTTTTTTGCTTTTTTGATATTCGCCAAAACATCATCGAGTCCTAAAACGGCTTGTTCGGGTTGTCCAAAAGCCTCAGCAAATGCAGCCGAAAAAGGATCATCCTCCGAACGATCTATTAATGAACCATTTAAATCAAGCTGATAAATGGAATTCGATTTTACTTCAGTTTCCTTTTCGCTTGAACCTGCTATGGCACCTAAAATGCCAAAGAATATAAGCATACCTAAAAAAGAAGCAATTATTACCCCAACTATAGAGGCTAGAGTGAATTTTAAAAATTGTTTCATGATTTTTGTTGATTTATAATTTGAATAATTGAAATGAATTAGGCTACAAAGAAAAGGAAAATATTTTGAATAACAAAATATATTTATTGATATTCGATAAATAATGCAATATTATTCTCAATAACATCTAAAAATTGATTAAATTGGCAACAATTAATCTTTTGAACTTAACCATTTATGAAATTCTACATTCGGATAAAATACGGAATTTGCAAAATTAATGTTGAATAGTGAATACTACTAATCCGGTATGCTTAATAGTAAAGCTCAACAGATTTATAGAAAGCTATTAATAGCCTGAATAATTTCCATTTTATTGGTTCCACCCACTTTTTTCCAAACAACTTTTCCTTTTTTATATATTAATAATGTAGGAACAGATTGAATTTGATATTGCGCAGCGAGTGTTTGGTTTTTATCCACATCAATCTTTAACACCCGAGCCTTGCCCTGAATTTCTTTACCAATTTCGGCTACAAGAGGGCTTAAAGTTTTACAAGGACCGCACCAGGTAGCAAAAAAATCTACTAATACCGGTTTTTCTCCGTCAATAATTTGTTGAAATGTTTCCATAAAAAATGAAGTATTGCTGTTTATAAATGCAATGTAAAATTAGACATATATTTTAAAAGATAATAAAAAAACTGAAAGTCGGACTGAAAATTTCAGTCCGACTCCAATTAACTGCAAATTATCAATATTCATCAATAAAAAATTAATTGATTTCAATCATTCTTGCCGGTTTAGGTTTTGCTTCTTCTCT
Source organism: Paludibacter jiangxiensis (assembly GCA_945870155.1). Classification (GTDB taxonomy): domain Bacteria; phylum Bacteroidota; class Bacteroidia; order Bacteroidales; family Paludibacteraceae; genus Paludibacter; species Paludibacter jiangxiensis_A. Next base: position 2,972 of record CAMBSB010000003.1, read on the forward strand.
TTTTGGTATTTCTACCGTTAAGATTCCATTTTCATAATTGGCTTTAATTGCTTCACCATTAGCTATTTCGGGCAAAGTGAACGAACGTGTAAATGATTGATAACTAAATTCACGTTTGGTAAATACTTCACCTTCTTTTGTTTCATTTTCCGTCTTTTTTTCAGACGAAATCGTTAGCAAATTGCGATTTAACTCAATTTTAAAATCACCCTTTTCGAAACCGGGTGCAGCAACTTCCACTTTGAAAGCCTCAGCATTGTCTTTGATATTTACCGACGGTAAAGTGGTGTTGGTGTTTGAGAAATTGCGGTTCGACCAGTCAAACATTTCGCCATCTAAAAAACGATCAACTAATGATGGCATTGTACTTGAATTTTTAACTAAAAACATAATATTACCTCCTATATTTAAATTAAACTAAATTGTTTGTTTGTGAAATCTGAAAATACAAACAAAATGCCAAAACAATTTATATGCCATATTGGCAATTATCCCCAAAACAACATGCCAATATGTCTGAATGTTGTTTTTGATTAAAATTATAGCTACATCTAAAAAGTGCGGATCAATGCAAAAAAAATAACGCTACTAATCTAAAAATTAGATTAATAGCGTTATTTTTTTGTTGTCTTACTAGGATTCGAACCTAGACAGGCAGATCCAGAAACTGCAGTGCTACCATTACACCATAAGACAGGGTAGAATTGAATAGATTAATTTAAAAAAGAACGGTTGAAATTCATTGGTGAATTTCAACCGTTGTGGTTTTTTGTTGTCTCACCAAGACTCGAACTTGGTCAGGCAGAACCAAAAACTGCAGTGCTACCATTACACCATGAGACAATCAATGTGCTCTATTTCTCAAAAGCGGTGCAAAGATACGATTGTTTTTCTTTTTTACAAAATGATTTTCGAAAAATATACAAAATAATTACAATCTTATTATTCTACTATCAAAAGGAAATAATTCTTTTTGCCTTTTTGAGCAAGTAAATACTTATTATTCAGCAAATCGCTATTCGAAATTACTTGTTCCTGATTTTCGATTTTTTCTTTATTTATACTTACTCCTCCCGATTGTACCAATTTGCGCATTTCGCCTTTTGATGGAAAAACTGCAGCAATATCGGTCAGTAAATCGATGGTTTTTACACCGGCTTCAAGCGTACTTTTATCTACTTTAAACTGAGGAACTCCTTCAAAAACAGCTAGTAAAGTATCTTCATCTAACTTTTTCAATGATTCGGACGTAGAATTACCAAATAAAATATTAGAAGCTTCGATAGCAGCATTATAATCTTCAACCGAATGAACTAAAATGGTAACTTCCTGTGCTAAACGTTTTTGTAAAATACGCAAATGAGGCGCTGCGGTATGCTCTACAATTAAACTTTCAATTTCAGCTTTTGCTATAGAAGTAAAAATTTTAATGTATTTTTCGGCATCTGCATCGCTAACATTCAACCAAAACTGAAAGAATTTGTAAGGAGAAGTATAACGCCTATCGAGCCAAACGTTACCACTTTCGGTTTTTCCGAATTTTCCGCCATCAGCTTTTGTAATTAAAGGGCAAACCAAAGCAAAAGCATCACTCTCGGTCTTGCGGCGTATTAATTCCGTACCGGTGGTAATATTTCCCCATTGGTCAGAACCGCCCATTTGCAGCTTGCAGTTTTTATGCTGATTTAACCATAAAAAATCATATCCTTGTAACAATTGATACGAAAATTCGGTGAATGACATACCTACACTCGACTCGCTGCTCAAACGTTTTTTTACCGATTCTTTGGACATCATATAGTTAACCGTGATGTGTTTGCCAATATCGCGAATAAAATCAAGGAAAGAATAATCCTTCATCCAATCATAATTGTTTACTAATTCGGCTGCATTGGGAGCATCACTCTCAAAGTCAAGAAACTTGGCTAATTGTGCTTTGATGGATTCCTGATTATGACGTAAAGCTGCTTCGTCAAGCAAATTGCGCTCCGCTGACTTGCCAGAAGGATCACCTATCATGCCGGTGGCACCTCCCACCAATGCAATTGGTTTATGACCTGCATGTTGAAAATGGCGTAACATCATAACGCTCACTAAATGACCAATATGTAGTGAATCGGCTGTGGGGTCTATGCCCACATAAGCCACTGTCATTTCTTTAGCCATTTGTTCCTCAGTTCCGGGCATCATGGTGTGAATCATGCCACGCCATTGAAGTTCTTCGATAAAATTCATTTCGTATTTAATTTATTTGTATGCTTTTGTTTTTGAGAGTGCAAAGATACGAAATATAATAATACTGAGCCCCCCAACCCCCTGAAGGGGGAGTGCAGGTGGTGTTAAATAATGTTATATACATAAGTTAAGGTGTTTTTATTGAGGCTTTTGATAAAGGATTAAATAATGTATTTAGGGTCAGCTGAGAAGCGGTTAACATGATGAAATAAGTCACATAGCTCTATTAATGAAGATTTTCATGCAATCATTTTTGCATATTTAGTTTAAAAACAATGCACTCAAAATATGAAATCTTAATAGTAAACCACACCGATAGCTATCGGTGGACACAAAAGAATATTACTAATTATTTGATATAGTTTTATTTGTTTTCTTATTGACAATATATATATATATTGCTAAATATAAAACAATCAAGTTCACAAAAGAATAAAACCTAAGGGTTTTATGTATAAACTTTTGTGCTTCTTTTGTGACCTTTTGTGGTTTTAATATCTCTATATTTGTTTTTCAGCAAGGCCTATTTAAACTAGTAATTATAAAAATTCTCATAGCCTATTCCCAAATCAAATCTACCGTTCGATATGGCTACCGGCTCATTGTCGAAAAAGGTTTTGAAATAAAACACACCCGATATAATGGTTTTGGTGTATGATTTGTCGACATACAGATTCTGAACCCGCTTAAAAACAAAAGAACCTTCTATGATTTTTAAAACTTTCGACGTTTTGTCCTGAGTAAGAACAACTATACATTTACTGTCTTTAAGATTTACTGTCCTTTTATCTAAAATGTTTAGATTGTCATAATTTACAATAGGAAAACCTTTCATCGAAAATTTTATAGAGGCAAATTTCCCATTCATATTTCCTTTTAATAATATATGGAGTGTGTCCGAATTTACAATTATTTTTGTGAAATTATTATTGTCCGACACAAAAACTGCCCTATCGATATAAGCACCAAAAGTATTGTATCCCCATTCCGAATAAATGGGCAAACCCGGATTTTCAACATCCTGGATAAAAATTGATTGTTTCAATGCTGTCACATCGTCATCGTACGACTTACAAGAGCTAAGAAATAAGCCTACCAGACCAATAACGAAAACTGAGAATAATATATGTTTTTTCATTTTTATTTTGTTTTAATATGTTTATAATGTGGGTATTATTTAACGGGTAATTGAATGGAACATTGAAACCCGGTATACATAGAGGGTGTAACCAGTGAGGAATTGTTTTTAGTAAGAATATAAGATGGTAATAAAAACTCAATATTATATTTCAACTTGTCTTTTTTACCAAAAGCAAAGCCTATGGCCGATGACCAGCTAGAATAGAAAAAATTGACATCGGCGCCTACATCATTTAAAATATCATCTTCATAAACTTTCATGTCTTCGTTAACAAAGTCGATGTTGGTTTTTGATCCTACTCTAAAGTTAATTTCAATACCCGTTTTAAGATATAAGTCAATATTATAAATAGTTAACGGAATAATTCTTAATTCAAAAGGAATACCCAAATAATTATTCGATTCATTAATGCCACTAATACGGGCAAAATCAGTAGTCAAACCATTCGAATTGTAACGCAAATAAAAAAACTTCTTAGCATCGTCACTGTAGCTGTTCATGCTAATATCAGAACTAATATTCGTAAATTTCAAACCCGAACTGACGGCTATTTTATTCTCAAAAAAAGAAATTTCGGGTTTGAATGCTAAGTGATTCATCCAAATGCCGGACAATACTGAACCGCTAGAACTCCCTGAATTATAATTAATTGAACCCACATCTTGTCGTACATTCCACTTGTCGTTTAGCGAACTACTTACTTGATGATTTCCAAATTCTAGTTTTACTGAAAATTTGGTTGGATTTTCAGCATTGCTTACACTATAGAGTGATAGCAAAAGGAATAAAATACATACAGTTTTTAATTTCATAATGCAATGTTTTTTTTGTGATTATTATATGGTAAATTATATTTTTTATATGTATAATGTTTGCTTACTTAATTTTTAAGATGCAAATACAAATAAATATGTTGCATGAAATATTTAAAAATAATCAAGGAGGCAAAAATGCCAAAATTTATGTACCTATGCTCGTATTTAGCACAATTAATTGATAATTTTGTACCAATTTATTTAAATAATCTTTTATGAACACAATTGCAGAAAGAATTAACAAAATATTAAACCACTTCTCACTTGATTTAATGGAGTTTAGTCAGAAAACTGGAGTCCAATATAACGTTTTAACAGAAATTATAGATGGAATGGCAACACCTTCATTCGTTGAAATACAAAAAATTTGTACCATTTTTAAAAGTGTTGAAGCTCGTTGGATTATTTTGGGTGATGGTGAATTCCTAATTTCAAAAAAACCAGTAAATGACAACAAACAATTAATTTCAATTTGCATTCTTGAAGAAAAATTGAAACTAATAATTGAATATATGGATGAAGAGTTATATCGTATAGCAGCAAAATCACTCAATGAAAAATTGAAAGAAAATAGATTAAAGAATCCAACATTCTCAACAAAAAAACATCTAAAGCTCATTGCTTTTCATTATGCTATAGAACTTGAAAAAGAAAAGAAAGATATTAATTATTCCTCAAAAAATCAGATTTATAAAAATGCAGCTTTAAACGTTCGAGAAAAATTAAACTATTATAATAATAAATTTCTCGAATATTCTGAGATAAAGATATATACAATTACAACTTTTTATTTTGCATTAGGACTTTGAGTAAATTAATATTACTTAATTATAACTGGAAATTTAAAAGTAATCATGTATATTTGTGAAAACAATATTAACAAAATATATTAATTAGTTAAATGGTAACATTAATGGAAAATGAGATAAAAGAATACGATAATAAAAAAGATTTAAAACGAATAATTTGTAAAATTGAAGAGCATTTATCGAAAATACAAAAACGTAAAATTGACTTTAATATTTTCTCCGTGTTAAAAATTGAAAATAAAGAACTTATACATTCAAGATTTTTAGCAAACCTTTTAAACCCAAAAGGGGAACATAACAAAGGTGATTTTTATTATAAAAAATTTGCAAACAAGTTCCTTCCTGAAAACCCATTAAGAGACTCAAATGTAACAATAGAAACAGAAGCACATTTAAAAAACCAAAATAAAAACCTTGGGAGAGCAGATATAAAGATTGTAAATAATGAAATAAATAAATATGTTATTATTGAAAATAAACTTTATGCATTAGATCAATGGAGACAATTAAAAAGATATTACGATTATATAAATGGAATTAGTATAAAAAAAGGACAACGAAAAGGAGGAGCAATATTGTACTTGACACTTAATGGAAAACCTGCATCAAAATCAAGTCTAGGTATTCCTAATGAAATAGATTACAAAAAAATATCTTACATGGATATATGTGATTGGCTTAAAGATTGTAATAAAGAAAACGAATCTCTAATTTTAACACAATATATTAACACTATTGAGTCTTTGATATTTGAATATCAAATTGCAGATAATATTCAAAAATTAAATTTGATTAGAGAATTTGAAAACTCTAAAAGCAATCAAAAGCAAACTTTAGTTGATTATATGGATAAAATTCTTAATTCTATTTATTGTAATCTAGAATTAGAATTTTGGTCAGAATTAGAAAATAAATTAATTGAAAACAAATTTGTGATTGATGATAAAAAAAAATATAATTACGAAAAAATTGAACGGTCAAGAAAAAAAGGTGGTAGTAAAATTAGTTACGGATTAATATGTTACATTGAAACAAATAAAATTTTCAGAATATATACTAATAAAAGCAATGAATTTTTAAAAATCGGGTTAGTTAATTTTAAACAATCTTTGAATGAATGGGTTTGGACTGAAAGTAAGCAAAAAAAACTATCTGATGTTCCCGTTAAAAATATTTTTGTAGAAAAAGACACAACAACTAAAGTTATATTTGAAATTATTGAAAAGTTAACTAATTATTGAATGTTATATGTGTTTTGTTGGTAAATAATTTGATTTAGCTCTAATTGAAATCGAATAACATTTTTTCATTCCACCTACTCTAAATTATTCAAATTAAGTAACCTTTTATTTTTTACAAAAAAAATGACTAATATTGCCCTAAATTTAAAATGCAGGTATAATTTGTGTAATAATCTCGAGTTAAACAGCATAAGCAATACGAATATCAAAAAGAACTAAATTATGAGAAAAAATTTTTTTGTTTTAATCTGTTTGAGTTTACTTACACTAAGTTGTGAAGATAAATTGTCAGAAACAGAGCAGTTTACGCAGTATGTAAACGAGTGGGTTTACGATAATATGTCCTTATTATATTATTGGAATACTACACTCCCGGCATATAAAAGCAGTATTGCAGACCCGAATATTTATTTCAAAAGCCTGAAAAATAAGGATGATCGCTTCTCTTCAATTTTCGAAAGTTACACCGCTATTTCGAACGAATTGAATGGTATAAGTGCTTCCGAAGCTGGTTTTGAATTTCAATTGTACAAAGAAAGTGCTACCAACGACAATGTAATGGGTATAGTGCTTTATGTAAAAAAAGGAACACCGGCAGCAAGTTTGGGAGTTAAACGTGGCCATATATTTAGGAAATTGAACAACAAACAAATGACAATGACTAATTACAAAGAAATTATAAACTATTTGTATGATAGCTCATTAAGTGTAAGTGTAACTTTTTCGGTTTTACAAAACAATATCTTTACTGACAATACACCCCTGGCAATTAACAAAGTGACTAATTTCAAGGAGAACCCAATTTTTCTTGATACTATTTATACTATTCAGAATAAAAAAATTGGCTATCTGGTATATCATTTTTTCACCAACGATGCCGGAGATAAAACCATGCAATATGATTTAGCATTAAACAATGCTTTCGGCCGGTTTAAACAAAGCAATATTAATGAGTTGATTGTTGATTTAAGATACAATCATGGAGGAGCAATGTCATCGGCCATTAATTTATCGAGCATGATGGTGCCCAATTTAACTACCGACAAAGTGTTTTCGTACACCGAATATAATAAAAACTATACCGATTACTTCAATAGTGCGGAGTTTAAAAAGGAAAATACCGAGAGTCCTTTTATCGATAATTTTGCAACAAGCATTAATTTACCAGCTCCCAAAACCGACAAATTTCCCGTTCAAAATGTGGGAAATAGTCTGCAAAATATTTATTTTCTAACGGGTTCAGGTACTGCTTCGGCCAGCGAAATGGTTATCAATGGATTAAAACCTTTTTTGCCCTGTGTGCTGATTGGCGATACTACGGTAGGTAAAAATGTAGGCTCTACCTTGGTGAATGATAAGAAAAACACCAGGAACGAATGGGCTATCTTACCTATCATTTTACGGTACTTCAACAAAGACCGTAAAAGCGATTTTACAAATGGTTTTGCTCCTGACTTTGTAATTAAAGATGATTATTCATATCAATTGGGCGATACGCGCGAAGCTTTGTTAGCAAAAGCAATTAGTCAGATTACCGGTATTCAAAGCGCACCATCGCAAAAAGCCCTGACTTTTAGCACTAAATTCAAGTCGGCCATTGATTTAAACAACCATCGAAACGACTTAATAGTGAATAAAAAAGCAATAAATCTTTATTTATTAAACAAAATAAAATAGCGTATAATGAAAAAATATAATGTCATTTTCCTGTGTTTGCTCATTGCATGTTTTACAAATCTATTTTATGCGCAAAGCCCAATTCAGGATAACAGAAGCAAAAATCAACCCATATTAATTGACGACAGGCATGCCGAAAGTTTAAAACTAGCCGAACTAAAACTAACAGCCATTCCCGCTTCAACAATTAATACTATCAACGATTTAACTGCTAAACAAAAAAAATGTATCAACCAAATTGAAAGCTGTAGGGATAAGAAGCTTTTGAAAATAAATAACAAACTCCTATCACTCAAAACCACTTTAGTTGAATTACATGCAGATACAAAAAACAATGAAAAGATAATTGCAAAAACAACAAATAAGATTTCTAAACTTGCCATTGATTATCAAAAAACTATTTCAAAATCATCAGCTAAAATTCGTTCAAAATTAACACAAAGCCAACAAGTAGAATATGATAAAACGCATAAATTATCAAAGTTAAGTAGATAAATATCTTATACAACTGCTCTTGTTTTGAACTATTTTAATCAGAATAATTAAACCGCAAATTTTGAAATATTCGATGTTATTTTGATATGGAGTTCGCTTCAAAATCAATGTTCTACACTTTTGGAGATATGATAAGTAATTAGAAACACTTTAACAAAACAGCCCACATACTTAATATACGTAAATAGTAATTAAATTATGTGCTATTGCCTTTTATTGCTTAAAATAAGCTTTAAAAGGCTTTTTTGTATAATAATACCATATAATATTATAACTACAACAGATTATATAATTAAATAAAGTTAAATTGAATCTTAATAATTTGGATAATTAAAATTTAAAATGTTATATTTGTATTTCTATTTTAAGATACAAAAACTATAATTGTAATAAAATAAATTACTGATAAATAAAGTTCATTTATTGCTGTACGACTTAATATTTTAAAATACGACTTAATATTTTGCTGTACGAGTTCATTTATTGCTGCGTGACTCCATTTATTGCTACGAAGGTTAACAAAATTGCTGCGGGACTTCACAAAATTGCAAAACAATGTCAATGTGTTAATAATATGCTTCAATATTTTGCTGCGGGACTTCACAAAATTGATGCGCAACGTCAATGTGTTAATAATATACTTTAATATTTTGCAACGATACATTATAAAATTGCAAAACGATGTTGATATGTTAAATAAATAGATTGTATTATTGCCGTACGACTTAATATTGTTGCCGTACTACTTAATATTGTTGTTGTACTACTTAATATTATTACCGTACTATATAATATTATTGCCGTACTACATTATAAAATTGCCGTACTGGTTTATATGATTGCTGTACGACTTAATATTATTGCCGTACAACATAATATTATTGCTGTACTACTTAATATTGGACATAAGCAGATTTATAAAGTAGCTGTACGGCTTGATGAAATAAAAAAATAGCTTAGGTGTTTTATTTACACCCATGGAATGAATTGCCCTAATCATAGCAATTTATAAACTCTGATAAACAAAAATATAAAGCGGATATAGAATAAGCAAATAAACAGACAAACAATAAAGAAATTTAAATCCTACAAAAAATGAAAAAAAAAAGAAATAAGAAAAAGGCTCAGGTATTTAAACAAAATGATTAATTTTTAAAATACAAGTTTATGGATAAAAAAAAATTTAACTGTAAAATGGTAGATATGCCTGTTATAACAGGTTTTCTACTGGCAAGTATGGATCGGGATAAAGTTGACTTTTTGGCCTATTCACCTCTATTTGCCGACCCCTTTATGGCGGATGTACGAACAAAACAAGCCGAATGTTACGCAATTGTAAAAGCTGCCGATGTAATGAAGCACCAGAAGGCAGTAAAGGTACAAATTGACGACCGTTTGGTTAAGATGCGTATAGGTATGAACCAATTGGAAGGATATTTAAAATTGGGTGCAGATAAACTCGATATTAAATACAGCGATTTTGGAATAACAGCTATACGTGCTGCCATTGCTAAAGGAGATGTTGAGACAAGCATTGCACAGGGACATACACTGCTAACTAATGTGAAACGTAATTTGCCTGTATTACAGGAAATAGGACTAAAACCCGAAGCCATAGTTACTATGGAAGCCCTGGTAAATGACATTGATGGATTAAACGAAAATCACAACAGCAAGAAAGATGAGCGAAGCCGGGCTACAGGCGATAGCTACACCAAACTGAACGATATGTGGTTTATCATCAATAACATAGCGGCTGCAGGACGTGCCATGTATAGAGGAGCGGATAATATTAAATACAAAGAATATACTATAAGCCATTTGCTTAAAAGGGTACATTCCGAAAGTTATGCCTCTACACCAACTTTACCCACTGACAACAACCAACCCGCTTAAAGTGAAGCATCAATATTAACCCGGCTGAAAAACCCCGTAACAGCCGGCTAGTATTGATAAAGAAAATGACATGCAAACAAAACTATCAACCCTGTTTTTGAGCCTTACAGGGCATTAGTTAGATTATAAAAGAAAGGAGTAAAAAAACTTACTCCTTTTTTTTATATAAATGTTTGTAATTTAAAAATAATAATTAACTTTGAGGGTCATTATAAAGTGAAAAAGTGAAGGGTTACATATAACAGTATTAAAACGAGTAGAAAAATAGTTGAATATATATTCAAATTGCAAATAATCAGGTATTTAAATGAAAATATTTCCTTAGGTTTTTGTAAATAAGGAAAATATTATTATAAAATAACCACATACATATAGATTAACAATGTGTTAAGAGTTAAAATCAACGTTTTATTATAAATTTTAAAAACAAACTATTATGAGAACAAATTTCATCAAAGTATCAAGTATGATCCTGTTAGCAGGAGTTTTGATTATGTCATCATGCAAATCGAGTAAAGGACTAACGCCAAAAGAAGCCGGCGAAGTATTAATTCAGACTTATTGTTCAGGTGATGAGTTTAAAAGCACTACGAAAGCCTTACGTTACTCGGCCATAGGTGAAAGTATGGATCAAATGACAGCTAAGAAAAAAGCTATGAGTGAAGCCAAAGCTGGATTGGCAGGTAGTATTAATACTTTAATTAAAGGTGTAACCGACAATTATGTAAAATCAGGAAATTATGATAACAAAGAAGAATTGTTGAAGAATTACGAAGGGCTGAATAGAGAAGTTATAAATCAATCGCTAAATGGAACAATTGTTATTTGTGAAAAAACCACAAAAACAAAAGAAGGAAACTATAAAACTTATGTTTGTATCGAATTAGATGGCAATGAAATTTTTCAAACCATAAACAACAAAGCTACCAACAATGAAATGTTGAAAGTAGATTACAATTACGAGAAATTCAAAAAAACATTTGAAGAAGAGATGAGCAAGATTAACAAATAAGTGTTCATACACTAGGATTTAATTTGTCTGAAATTTTATATAATCACCTAAATTGGAGGAGCAGGTTATCATCTTGCTCTTCCTTTCGTATTTACTTCAGTTTATTTTGAATCGGCTTGCAGTTTTGAAATAATTGACTCATAAAAATCACGAAAACGCAGTATCTTGAACATTAAGAATTCCAAAGTATATGAAAAAACTTATATTAACAATCTTACTAACAAGAGCTATAGTTCTTATTCATGCGCAAAGCATTGAACAAATAAAAACCGATCGCCAAACATATATTTGGGGCGAGGGCACTGGAACTACTGTGAAATCGGCTGACCAAAATGCATTGGCCGAGATTATTGGTCAAATTTCAACACAAGTTGAAAACACAAGCATAGGAACAACAACCGAAACAAATAATGAGTTTAAAAGGACTTGGAATGATGTTGTTAAAACCTATTCGAGTGCAACTTTATCGAATACCGAACGAATAATAATTCAAAGCGAACCGGATGCCAAAGTTTTTAGATATGTAAAACGAAACGAAATAGCCAAGATTTTTGAAAGTCGGAAAAATAAAATTATTGAATTGGCAAAAAATGGTGATATTGCTCTGAAGAACCTTCAAATTACTGATGCTTTAAGGTATTTTTATTGGTCGCAAACACTATTACGTAGCCATCCGGATGCTTCAAATATTAAAATGACCAATGATGTAGGTAAAGATATATTACTTATAACATGGATTCCAACACAAATAAATCAGATATTCGTCAATCTATCAGTTACTATCAATAAAGTTGAAAGTAAAGAAAGCTACACGAACTATATTTTAGGCATAAATTATAAAAATCTGCCTGTTAGGAATCTTGATTATACCTATTGGGGCGGTCAAGATTGGTCCAATATAGTGAGTGCCAAAGATGGAATAGGAGTATTAGAATTACCTAAAACACAAACTAATGGAGAAATTCGCATAAAATGTGAATATGTTTTTGAAGGCGAAAGTGCTATTGACTTGGAACTGCGGGATGTGATGCAAAAACTACCTGAAATTCCGTATAAAAACTGTTATTTGAAAGTAAATGAATCAGTTACAAACACAAATATAAATCCCATAAATGCTATTACAACTGCTCTTGCAATCACTAAGAATAGCAACGAAACCATAAAACCAATTCTTGAAACCAAAAATCAAGACATGATTATGAAAAAGCTGATTGGAGCCATTAGCAACAAAAACTATGCAGCAGCCCAGCCACTTTTTACATCCGAAGGTTTTGTTATTTTTCAGAGCTTACTGCAATATGGCAATGCAAAGATTTTGAAAGAGCTTGAGTTAAAGTATTTTCAGTTTGGCGAAATGATTATTTGCAGGTCAATTCCAATGAGTTTCAATTTTAAAACCAACAACCGAACTTTTGTTGAGGATGTGGTTTTTTATTTCGATAAGCACAATAAAATAGATAACATAACTTTTGGTTTATCTAAAAAAGCAGTGGAAGATATTGCCGGAAATACCAACTGGAGCGAAGAAGTGCGTATGCAACTGATAAACTTTATGGAGAACTACAAAACGGCTTATGCACTAAAACGTTTGGATTATATTGAAAAAATATTTTCGGACGATGCTTTGATTATTACCGGTAGAGTTACTAAAACAGCCACTTCGCCCGAATTCAAATACATGAACAATTCAATTGTAAAATTTAATCAACAATCCAAATCCCAGTATTTAAAAAATCTAAAATACTCGTTTGGAAGCAACGAATATATCAATCTACGCTTTACCGACAATACAGTTAAGCAATCGGGTAAATCAAAATCAGTATATGGAATTCAAATCAAGCAAGACTATTTTTCGTCGAATTATGGTGATAGCGGTTATTTGTTTTTATTGATTGACTTTACCGATTCAATAGCACCTCAAATACATGTTAGAACCTGGCAGCCAAATAAAAATGCCGATGGTAGTATTTATGGATTGTCAGATTTTTAGCAAATGTTGAATTGTCAAAGCTTCACTCCAAGTGAAGCTTTGACTTGAAACTAGTGAGGCCTTGAATTGAGTTGCGAAACATTGAATGAGGGCTTCACTCCAAGTGAAGCCCTCACTTAAAGCCAAATAAACTTGTCATAAGAATTTGATATAAAAAAAGAATTACACATGAAAAAACTATACATCACCCTATTTCTTCTCGCAGCTATAATAAGTGTATCCGCTGAGATAGCCGTTAAATCCTTTCGTAAACTCGAAAACGATATGACAGCCCGCATTGATGCGCCCAAAAAAGACCAAAACGGCGATGTGTGTTCTATTATTAAAGTGGTAACTACACAAACCGGCTTTATCTGGGAGCCTGATGGACTTGGCATTGTTTCAGCCGAAAATAAAAGTGGCGAGTATTGGTTATACGTGCCATTCGGTGCTAAACGTTTAACTGTAAAACATTCGCAATTGGGTATTTTGCGCGATTATATGTATACTTTACCTATTGAGAAGGCTTGTGTGTACGAGATGCAACTCACTACAGGTAAAGTGACGGTAATTATTGAAGAAACAATTGAAAGTCAATGGTTAATTGTAAGCCCCACACCCGAAGACGCCGCAGTTTATATAAACGATGAGTATAAGGAAAACGGCGCTTATTCTGCCAAAATAAAGCCTGGCAAATACTCATATCGTGTAGAAGCACCTTTGTATCATACCGATGCAGGTGTTGTAGAAGTTGTTGATGCAAAAAAAACAGTTGAAGTAACTCTAAAACCGGCATTTGGTTACTTAAATATCAGTACATCTCCAGAGCAGGGTGCAAAAATAGTTATGGATGGCAAACCACTGACCCAAACTACTCCTGCAAAAACTGAAGCATTATCAAGCGGAGAACATACAATACAGGTTCTTAAAGACATGTACAAGCCAACTATACAAAAGGTGATAGTAAACGATGGACAAACTACGTCTGTAAACCTCACGATGCAAGCTAACTTTGCAGAATTAAGTGTAACAGTTCCTGCCAATGCCACTGTGTTTTTAAACAACTCTACAAAAGGGAAAGGTAACTGGCAAGGACGTTTAGGTGCGGGTATTTATACCGTAGAAGCACGAATGGAGAAACACACTACTGCAAAGCAAGATATTGAATTGACAGCAGGTGATAATAAAACTATCATTCTAAGTCCTTTGCCTATTTATGGTTCGTTGGATTTAATAAGTAAACCTTTGGACGCGAAAATTACTATTGATGGAAAAGAATATGGTAGTACACCGAATACCATAAACAAACTATTGATAGGCGACTATACAGTAAGTCTAAGTAAAACAGGATATGCTACTGTGAACCGAACTGTAACCATAGCTGAAGGTAAAAATACTGAACTAAATGAAATCCTTAGCAACGGTCGCCCTATAAGTATAAACTCAACACCCTCAGGTACAGACTTGTATATTGATAATCAACATGTAGGATTGACACCTTACAGTGGTAGCCTTAGTTTTGGTAGCCATACGATACGCATAGAACAAGGCAATAAAAAAGCAGAAAAAATAGTGGAGATAATACAATCTGGCGGAGAAACAAACTTTAATATGAGCTTCGGTTTAATTAGTTTTACTGAAACAGTAAAAAGTGTAAGTTTTGAAATGGTGGCAGTGAAAGGCGGTACATTCCTGATGGGTAGCAATGAGGGTGAAGATGATGAAAAACCAGTACATTCAGTTACAGTTAGTGATTTCTACATAGGAAAAACCGAAGTAACTCAGGCCCTATGGGTAGCTGTAATGGGTAACAACCCCAGTAATAAAAAAGGAGATAAATTCCCTGTTGAAAATGTTAGTTGGAATGATTGTCAGCAGTTTATAACAAGATTAAACCAACTTAATTCTAAAAAATACAGACTGCCTACTGAAGCCGAATGGGAGTACGCAGCCGGCGGTGGTGCATCAAACCGTACAAAATGGGCAGGTACAAATGATGAAAATAGTTTAAGAAATTTTGCATTGTTTAGTTCTAATAGTGGTCGTGAAACACAACAAGTAACAAATAAACAACCAAATGCTTTGGGAATATATGATATGAGTGGCAATGTTTGGGAATGGTGTCTTGACCTCCATGGCAGTTATCCAATAACAACTTTGAACAATCCAACAGGATCAAGTACTGGTTCTTACCGGGTTATACGTGGTGGAAGTTGGGACAGCTACTCACAGCGTTGTCGATCTACATTTCGAAATCCATCCAGCCCAAGCAATTTCAGCAATAGTATAGGTTTTCGATTAGTACTTGTACCGTAATTCAAATCTAGTGGCTTTGAATAAAAAACAAAATCAAATAATTTAGCAAAGTGAAGCAATGAAGAGTAGCTGAGCGAAACTAAACGAAAAAGCGAACGAAGTTAAAATATTTGTAAGAAATTAAACAGTCTTTAGCTGTCGATTGAATTATGAAGTGCCGGTTTGGCTTAGAGTATTCAGGGCTACATTTGGAGTGAATCCCTCAATTAGGACAAATGTACTTCTACCGGTTCGAATAATTGTACCTATAAGAGTTATAGCAATAGGGTTCGTGCTGTAAGAGCTTTCTAATAATCTATAGAACAGGGATTCCTATAAAAGGTAATTATATTTATGGAAAATCAATTGAAAAATAAAATTTTGGTTCTACCAAAGCAAAGACCTAAGAATGTTAGTATTCTGGATTTTGTATTAGATACGTTATCGGAATATAAAATTTATTTAAGTGAATTAGAGTCAAATAGCAATATTTTCGATAAAAATGCTACACACGAAGAACTAATGAGGATAGTAAGAATTTTGAGCGATGGTTTATATGAATCAATACGGCTATATCTTCTTGGGCTTCCACATAAGGCATATTGCAAACTTAAAAAATGTCTCGAAAATGCAGAAATTATGGGGAAAGTTGATTTAACTGTAGATTGTTCTGATAAAGATTTTTACAGAGCCAGAAAGAAAGGAAAAAAAGATAAAATTGAAAGTAAAAATGATATGTTTCATATTCCTTACAACTTAATCGAGCAAGTTGGAAATGAACGGTTTAGTATATCGGGCAGTCCTGCTCTTTATTTAGGGAGTAATGTTTTTACGTGTTTTAAAGAGATGAATGTTAAATCAAATCAAAAAAACGACTTGTATATTTCAAGAGTCAAAATCCCAGATATGACTATTCGTTTCTTTGATTTAAGAATACATTTAGATCAAACTTTAAAAAAATATGAAGAACGTCATAAGGACTTGTTTAGACCAGATATCTATTTGTACTTAATGACGTTTCCTTTAATCTTTGCGAGCTCATTAAAAACTGCATACCCAAAAGAAAAGTTTAAACCAGAATATATTATACCTAACCTTTTAATGCAGTATGTCAGAGGTTTAAATGAAAATGGACGTTATTTTGGTATTTTATATTCATCAACAAAGATTAATAAGAATGACACTGATATGCCGCAGTTATTCTATAACGCTGTAATTCCAAGTCGATTAAATGATAAAGCCAATCAATTTTGCCAGTACATGGTTAGTCAAGTTCAAATATCAAATCCGATTAACTGTGGTGATAATTTTGAAAAAGTGAAGCCCGATTTTGGAGGATACTATTTAATTGGAAATGAAAACAATGTAAACGAACACTTAAAATCATATATTTATTCATTATCAGAAAATTATAGGTCTTCTCCATATGCAAATATTGAAAACATACTGGATAAAGAGAAAGTACAATGGTTGATTTAAAGAATTAATTATATTTCAATAAAACAATGTTAGTATGACAAGCGAAGAAAAGATATTCATCAAAAAATTCTTGACTTTGGATTCCGAAGTTCACAGTTGTTTGTGCATGGCTCTTAAAAGTGGCAGAAAGCATACTGGTAGAGACATAAAAACTGGTAAAGATATACGAGGACTTATTAATGATGAGGTTTGGGATAACAACCTTTTCCACTCTGAATACTTTACTGGTTTGACAACTTATCTGATTTTATTAGAGCAAATTGGGAGTGTATTTATGAAAGTTGGATATGATGTTAAGGATAAAAAGAATGGAATTCTAATTGCCTTAGATAACTTTTGTAATCAAAAACTAACTGAAGATCAAATTTATGCGATTAGTGCTCTAAGGAACTCATTAGTACATAACTTTGGTCTTGCATCACAAAATTATAGCACTAAATATGATAGCTATAAGTTTTGTTTATATTTCTCAAATAAGAGCATGAATGCAATAACTCCATACAAATGGGATGGTAAGTACACTGGTAAAGATGATAAAACAAATACAGAAGTAAGTGTATCAAAAATGTGTGAGTTCATTGAAAGTGTTTATTCAAACCTACTTGTTGAATTTGAAAATGATACTTTGTTCGGCATAGCGACTCGCAATGTCGCAGCTAAAAGCAAGGCTTCGCCTTGCAAACTCAGTAGTAGAATAGAATTATATTTGCTTTTAATATGGAAAGCTGGTTCCGATAGCTATCGGAATCCCTTTAACTTCGACATAGGCTGGAGCCTATGCCGAACAACAAGTAGCAAGATTTTTATACGATACAAAGAACAGGGGGTTTAAAAAATTAGTTTACAAAGAATATAAGTGTTTTATTTACAAAAATGCTATATTTGAGTACGGAAATTAAACGTTTGCGGTAATTCTATCAGATCATTTCAAAAATAAAACTATATGGCAAAAACAACTCTTACTATTTCGACAAAAAATAAAACCTGTTTTATTATATCACCCCTTGGCCCTGATGATTCAGAGACAAGAAGAAAAGCTGACGGATTAATTAATGCGGTAATTAAACCTATTCTAATTTCAGAGGGTTACACAGTAATTGCACCACAAGAAATTGATACACCAGGCTCAATAACGAGACAAGTTATTCAACACTTATTAGAAGATGAATTAGTAATTGCGAATTTGACCGAGCTGAACCCTAACGTTATGTATGAATTAGCCGTTCGACATTCAAAGAGGTTACCAGTAGTGTGTTTGGTTGAGAGAGGTACTAAATTGCCTTTTGATATTGCAACCGAACGAACCATATTTTATGACAATGATATGGCTGGAGTCGAAGCGTTAAAACCAAGATTAAGTAAATCTATTAAGGAAGCAGTAGCAGAAGTTGAGCCAGACAATCCAATTTATAGGGTTGTTAGTGATAGTATTATGAGAGAAGTGGCTGCAAAAGATGATGCACAGTCTTACGTTCTTAAACGGCTTGATGATATTTCATTTCAATTAAATAAGTTAAGACATTTAAATGATGATACTGATATACAAAGGAGGCAGAGGAGTGTCAGGCTTACAGTATCAAGAAAAAATGAAGTACTTGACAAAGATGAAGTGGCAAAGGAGATACTCTCAAAAGCAAGAAGCGAAATAATGAAATTAATTTTTACTGATAAGGGCGATAATACGAAAGTTGGACTTGAATTAGATGTTTTAGGTGGAACTAAAGACGCAGAGTCTATTATTTATACGTTTTTAGAACAAGGTTACCAAGTCGAAAATGTATATTTTTAATTACCCCTGTCAAATCGGATATGTAATTGATTATATGTACAAATGGTGGATATTGCATGTGGGTGGGATTTTCTTTTTTAATCCCACCCGTTGTACTATAAGGATTTTTAATCCGATAAACAAATTTGTTATAAGAACGCATTACAAATGCTAAGAATATAAGAGTTGGGATTGGAAATAAATCCCAACAACGCAGCGTTCAACTTAGTATAAGAAATGAGGGCGATATCCGGTTAGACTGGGGTTGTTTTGCTTAAACATAAAAGAAATATATATACAGATAACTGACTATATACTCAAATATAGCGGATATACTAATTAAACTAAGTATATTTATGAGTTAGCTGCCATAGTAAAAAAACAATTATCTTTATATAAACAATATGAAACAGCATCCATTTTCATTATACGATTTTATTGGATATTTCATTCCTGGGGCAGCATCAATTTATTTGATTCAAATAGTAAATACAATTAAGAAAAGTAATTGTATTGATTTAAATGTTATCTTAACGTCATTTCCATCTGTAAAGACTGAAGGTATTTTAATATTTCTTATTTTCTCATATGTACTAGGACATTTATTAAGTTACATTTCTTCTATTACAATCGAAAAATATGCTGTATGGAAATATGGATATCCTTCTAAGTATTTATTGGACATTAATACAAACAAATATTGGACTGGAGCCAAAAAATTTCACAGTATTTTTTGGCGTATTTGTCTGATTTTCCTTTTATTGCCAACCGTAATCCTTGATTTTATTCTTGGACATTATTTTGGATTTAAAATTTTTTATTCAAGCAAACTTGACCCAATGTTAATTAAGCTCATTAAGTTTAAAATTAATTGTTTAGCTATTAAAATTGGTATAAACCCTAAAAATGGATTTGAAAATGGTGAAGCCAATAAAAGTGATTTTAATAGAATAATTCTTCATTATACTTATGAGAATTCAAAGAACCATCAAAGTAAACTATCTAATTATGTTTCTATTTATGGTTTTTTGAGAACTTTCACACTAATCACTAATGTCTTATTTTGGTATTTCATTTTTCATACTTTGTTCTATGGTACATTTGATTTAAGTTCTAATTTGACAATTATAGGAATCTCAATTGTATCTTATCTTTTCTTTATGTCGTTTATGAAGTTTTATCGGCGATATACATTAGAAGGATTAATGATTCTATCAATTGATAAAGAAATATAGTCATTTGCTATAATTTCTCTGACTAATTATTGACGAACTATTTTTCAAAATATATACAATATAAACTATAGAAATTGATTTTGACCCCTACATTGGGGGTGTGAAATACAAGATAATATATATTTTGGCTTTACAATAGAAAAGTACGGGAAAGGTGGAATTTCAAACAACGAAGAGGTGAAACCATACAGACAAATCATTAAAAATTGTGATGATCTTTATAATGAAGATTCTCCAAACTGGTTAGGGTGGTTGTATCCAACACCAATGTTGAATTTTAGAGATTTTAGTTCACAAGAGATATTTGCTCTTGTCGATAGGGCAACTCTTGAAAAAACAACAAATCAAATTGCAGAGAAAGCACTTTGTGACATTACATTTGTTCTAGAGAGAATAAAAAATACAAATTGAATAAGAACGAGTGCTTAACATCATAGGAATTAAACGCATCACCCTGTTTGACTTAGCGTAGTTAGCGTGTTTGTACGGCATAGCGTCACACTATGTCGCCAGCTAATAGCAAGGCTTCGCCTTGCAAAATCAGTAGTAGAATAGTATTATATTTGCTATTAATATGGAAAACTGGAGTTTTCCTTTTAGCTTCGACATAAGCTGGAGCCTATGCCAAACAACGAGTAGCAAGATTTTTATACGCTACAAAGAACAGGGTCCAACGCAAAAAAATAACGAACTAAAGCCGATAGCCGTTTTATCACTAAGGTATTATATAAAAATATCGACATGAACAATAGTAAATTAATAGAATTAAATTTTAAAACCTTGATTAATTATCCAGAAATCAATGGATATAGTAAACAAAAACCGTACAGATGTGATGGATTTTGTTGCGATTGCGAACAAAAAGGTTTGTTGACAACAGGTGAAAAGTTGGAACGAATGTCACACGGTGCAGACAGTAGCGATTTCAAAACCATTGTTGCCGAAAATTATGAAAACGACACGCCAATTATGTTTATAATGCGTGATCCACCGCCTTCTACTCAACCTTTTTTTACTTCAATAGAACACAATGGAATAACAAAAGAAATTCCAACAAAGCATTATTATTGGATACAAGATTACATTAGTGAACCTGTAACACGTGAAAAAATAATGGATGGCAGCGTTTATGATTTATATTTCTGGTATCTACAAGAGCAGTTTTCGTTGAATAATATTTATATAACAAATTTAATCAAGTGTTATTCTAATTTATATCGTTCAAAAACACCAAATTACAAAATTCAAAGTAACTGTATTGAAATGTATTTATTGAAAGAGATTGAATTATTTAAACCACTTATTATTTTTTGTTTGGATAGCAAAGTACATTATGTAATGAAACACAACCCAATAATGCAAACAAAATTAAGAGAGTTTGGTATTTTAGTAGAAAAATTAAACCATCCTTCGCTTGTAGAATCATATCATAAAAATAAAGAAAACTACCTTAACAATAATAATGAAATTATAGAAAAAACTTTGGCGAAAATTTAATGTAAAATAAGACATAAAAATACATACCCTTCATAGTGGATATATCTAATTTATATTTATGCACAAAATGTGAGTTGCGCGCTAGGTGGGATTTGCAATCCCACCTATTGAATTAAACGGATTTACAATCCGTTATAATAATTAATTTATATTAAGGATTAAAAATCCTCAATTAAAAAAGTTGGGATTGCAATTTTTCGCAAGCTCAATACCGCTGGTTCCCAACTACAGCGTTCCGAACCTTTCTACAAATAAATAGAAGTATATCCAGTAGGACAAGGACCAAGTCGTAAACGAATAAATTATAAAAAACATATGGAAAAAGTTATTAAAAGCATTATATCATTTTTGATTGCAATAGCTGGTTTAATTGGTGGGGGAATTTGGGCTTACCAAACTAATTTTAATATTGAGCCAGTGATTCTTTTCATTGTTTCATTGTTAGAAATAATTGGATTTCTATTTCTGAAAAAAACAGATGAAAGTAATCCACCACAAAACAAAACTTCACAACAGAACAACAGAAACATTCAGAATATTAACAATAAAGGTACTGTCAAGAAACAGATAAACATTCAAGACAACACAGGAAAAATTGAAATGTAATGACTCAAGAAATCATAAACACTGTTCCCGTTGACACTCAATTTAACATAGGTGAAAATCATGGGACTATTAATGCTATAAAAAAAACTAGGTTTTCAAAAAGATTTGAAAAGCTCAATACTGAAGTTGCAAGTGATGACAGGTATGAAGGCACGATGGAATCTCTAAAATACTATTTAACGAAACGAGATGGTATAGACATGCCAACGAAGTTAGAAGATGGAGGTTTTAAAGTGAGTGAGATAATTGAAGCTGCGAGAAGAAAAGAGAAGTTTGCAAAAAGACTTGAAATAAATCGATTTTTCGAATCGGCACAATGGATAGACAGTCAGTTGTTTGCAATAATCAAAATGAAATTCGAAGCTCATGTAGATCCATTAATATGTAATGGCTCAACCAAAGAAGAAATTCTAAAGGTGGTAGTTCAGAATGTAATAGAACCGGTACTTGAAGTAATAAACATTGAAGGAGAAAATGATGAAGTACTGAATTATAACGCTGAAGATATTTTTGGAATGATTTATTACTTAACAGGACAATGTCACTTAAATTGGAAAGATTATGATAGTATACAACCAAGCTTTTGATTTATATCATACAATATTTAGATTCCTTCAATTTTTAAATAGGTTCGAAAACGGTACTGAAATCGAAATTGAGAGACTCAGAATTTGGGATTTTTATTTATTATTTCCAAATAGAATCCATGAGATTAGATTAAAACAAAATGAATCAGATGTCAGAAAAATTAGAAATTCGTTTGTCAAAGACTCGAATAATCCATACGAGAAAATCACTGAAGATAGAAAAATATTTGAAAAAATTAAGCCCTATCAACTTGCTGCTTTAAATTGTATTGCCTCATATGACATAATTAACAAAGAATATCTTAGTCATAATATTATATCTATATCTAACAAAGCAGTGCTAGAAGATTTTGTAGCGAAATTTGAAAAGCTATCAGCTAAAGAATTTAATGTAATATCACTTATGACAGGTCATTTTAAATTAATGTCATTATTTGGGGCAGATGGTTTAAAAAATAGAACTAACTTAATAGAAAGCAAATACGATGCATAATAATTTATTTTTACATAGGTTGTTTATATTGACAGAACAAGGTAAAATCGCTTACGATGAAACATTTCATAAAGGAGTAAATATCATTAGAGGTGATAATAGTAGTGGAAAGTCAACAATTACACACTTTATATTTTTTGTTCTTGGTGGATCATTCAATGACTTTGTACCTGAAGGTCGAAGATGTTCTGTTGTTTACGCTGAAGTTGAAATGAATAATGCAATTTTTACGATTAAACGTGAAATTGAAAAAGATGAAAAAGAAAATATTAGTACACAGTCGCCAATATATTTTTTTTGGGGAAAATTAAATGAAAGTTTAAACCCTCCTGTTGATAAAGTTTGGCAGAAGTTTGGTTATAATACAACCAATAATATAAAAAGTTTCTCTAATGTAATATTTGATAATTTAGAGCTACCAATTGTGAAAGGTGATAGTAATATTACAATTCACCAAATACTACGACTACTTTATGTTGACCAAGATTCGCCAACCAGTTCTTTATTTTATTATGAGCATTTTGACAGCCAATTAACCAGAGAAACTGTATCCGATTTATTACTCGGAGTTTATAACGAAGAACTTTATGAAAACAAAAAACGTCTAATTACTGCTGAAAAAGAATTAGAGAATATTAAAAGTGAAATTAAGACTACAAGTCAATTCTTTACTGACCCTTTATCACTTAGTCCGAGACATTTAAAAGTTAGCATAGAAAACAAAGAATTTCAGATTTTAGAGATTCAAAATGAAATTGCTGCAATTAGAACTAAAGAAAAAGAAGTAAATTATGGTACGAATTCAAAACTAAGTTTTCAAGCATTAAATGAACAAGCAATTACCCAACGTTATATTGTTGTGGAACTTGAAAATCAAAAGTCTTATTTGAACAATGAAATTGAAGATTCAATATTTTTTATTGATACTTTGAATAAGAAAATTAAAGCCTTAAAAAATTCTATTCAAACAAGAGAATTTTTAGGCAATTTGCCATTAGAATATTGCCCTGAATGTTTGACTAAAATTAAATCAAATGATTATGACTCAAAATGCAAACTTTGTAAAGAGCCTATAGATGAGTCTTTTGGTGTTATTCAGGCTCGACGAATGGAATTAGAAATTGGATTTCAAATAAATGAATCTCAAAAACTACTTGAAATCAACAAAAGATCTTTACTTGAAATGGAAGCAAAATATAGTGCTGAATTAGCGAAATTGCACGATTTTCAAAACCAAGTCAACTCTGCATTACAAGATGTAAAATCTTTTAGTGAGGAAAGCATAGACAGCCTAAATAACTCGTTAGGTTTTATTAAAGGTGAGATTCTTCAATATAGAACTATGCTTGAAAATGCCGAACTTTATGAAAGATTGCAAAATAAGAAAAATGAATTAGATAAAGAAGTGAATTATCTTAAAGGTTATAAATTTAATGCAGAGAAAAAACAAGCTAATCTTAAAGAGCAAATAAACAAAAGAGTTAGAGAAGAAGGTGTATATCTTCTAAATAACGATTTAGACAGACAAGATGAATTTAAAAATGCTAGTGATTTCTATATAGACTATTCAAACAATATTGCATTTTTGTCAAATAAATATTCAAAATATTCAGCAAGTTCAAATTTCTATTTGAAAGTTTCAGCTAGATTCGCAATTTTCCTTGCATCTCTTTCAATTGAAGGTATGAGATACCCGAGATTTATATTTGCTGACAATATGGAAGATAAAGGTATTGAACAAAAAAGAGCTCAGAATCTTCAGAAGTTACTAATTGACAGAGTTAGCCAGTTTGATTCAAGGCAATATCAAATGATATATACTACCTCATATATAACAGAAGAACTCAATGAGAGTGAATATGTAGTTGGTGAATACTACACAAAGGAAAATCCAAGTTTGAAGAATATAGTTAAATGACATGAAAGAAACGCTTTCTATTTGAAACAAACACTTAGGCGGTAACTCACGCCTCGGTCGTCAGTCTGCTCAAAAACTAAAATGAATTGATGTGAATCTCGTATTTGAAATTTTTTACGGTCAGGGGGGCGAATAAATAAAGGAGCAGTTGAGGTTTTTGCGCAGACTCTCGTTGGCAGCAAGTGTAAAAAAAAACAACAGATTGGCATCTCAAAAATAAAAAATATAAATAACACTTAAATATATAAAATGGCTAAATCAGGACAAGTTCTTAAAGAAATTAAAATTCACCTGCTAAAAAATTTGAAAGACGTTGAAATTGATTTGAGTGAGAAAGCTTTAATTGCCATATTAGGACCAAATGGTACAGGTAAATCAACTATTTTACATGCTCTATCATGTGTAAACAATCCAGTTTCATTACCTTATCAGACTGTTAATCACAAATTAAGCGAATTCTTTACTCCTACAACACATTCTTTGTGGACAGGTAGTAGTTATGATATTTATCAATCGTATCATGAAGGTCAAATTGAGAATAATAATCATTTAAGTCGATTCAGAAAACAAAAAGAAAGGTGGTCTCCTAGATATAATACAAGAATAGAAAGATATGTTTCGTTTGTAGGTATCAGAACTTGTGTACCAAAAATTGAATTAGAAACTCAACAAGGACGTATTCAATACAACACGACTATGCTGAACGACCGTGTTTCAAACAAAGTAAAAGAAATTGCGGGCATTGTTATGAACAGAAATTATTCTGAATACAATGATCATAAAACAGGAGGTAATAAACATTATATTGGCGTTTTAAGTAATGGCATTAACTATTCTTCATTAAGCATAGGCGCAGGAGAACAGCGAATATTTTATATACTAACCGAAGTTATTAAAGCACCTAATCATGGGCTAATTCTTATTGATGAAATTGACTTGCTACTACACCAAGAAGCTTTGTTTAGATTAATGGAGCAAATTAATATAATAGCATTAGAAAGAAAACTACAAATAATTTTCACAACACATGCTCAATCATTAATCACTTTAAACTTTATTGCATTCAGACATTTATTTCAAACTCCAAATAAAACATTATGCTTCAATCAAACTAAACCAGATGCCTTGCAAAGATTAACAGGAATACAATTAAGACCTTTAGAGGTTTTTGTGGAAGATGACCTTGCTCGAGTTTTAGTAAAAAAAATATGTTCTGAAGAACGAATGTCAAAATATATTTCAATTAAAGAATTTGGTGCTGCAATAAATTGTTTTACTTCTGTTTGTGGTTCTATACTAAACAATATAAGTAATTTGGAGAATATGATTTTCATAATAGATGGAGATTTGTATAGAAGTATAGAAGAAAAGAAAGACAGAATCAAAAAGATATTAACAGGAAACACTGTAGAACATGAAAATTTGAGAGAATTGGCTTTTGAAAAGATTACCCAGTTCATAATTCCAAATAATGTAAAACCAGAACATTATTATCATGGTCTTATTTGCGCACTTCCATACGAAAATCTCCAACCAGAACAAATTGAGATTATTGAGGTGGCTAAACAAATTGGAAACCCGGGAGACTCACATAAATATTTTGATGATATAATTGTAAGAATGGACTATGAAAGAGAAGTGGGTCTTAACAAACTAGTTGATTTATTATCATTGACAGACAATTGGGTTAACATTAAGGGTAATATTAAAGTTTGGTTAGAAACTAAAAAAGACGAAATATTAGAAGAATAAAAATAACTATCTCCAATATCCGTCCTAGCGGATATATCTAATTTATATTTATGCACAAAATGTGAGTTGCGCGCTAGGTGTTCAAAAAAAAATGAATTAATGACCACCCCTAACCCCTCCAAGGAGGGGAATAGCTTAGTGAAATGAAAAGGCTTGTAAATAAAATAGGAGATGAAGAATATAAAATTACCAAGTAACAATCCAAAAACAGACGAACTGCACCCCTCCTTGGAGGGGCTGGGGGAGGTCGATACTCCCAAACGAGCTGAATACAACACTGCTGATTCGGATGTATATGGTTTTATAAAGGATGCCAGAAGAGATCTTTTGGAACATCCAACACATGCAGAGATAATGCTTTGGAAGTATTTGAAAAGTAATCAAACTGGGTATAAATTCAGGCGACAACATGTGATAGGTAAATATATTGTAGACTTTGTGTGTTTACCCAAAAAGCTAGTTGTAGAGATTGATGGAAAGATACATTTAAAACAGCAGGTAGACGATGCTATAAGAACAGCAGACTTGAATACCTTAGGTTTTCGTGTTATTAGATTTAAAAATGAAGATGTTTTTCTTAATGTTTCAAATGTAGTGGCAGATATAAAAAAGGAATTGGAACTGTAAATAAATATCAGACCACCCCTGACCCCTCCAAGGAGGGGAATAGTTTAGTGAAATGAAAAGGCTTGTAAATAAAATAGGAGATGAAGACTATAAAATTACCAAACAACAATCCAAAAACAGACGTACTGTACCCTCCCGATAGCTATCGGGGTGGAGGGGCTGGGGGAGGTCGGCACATCAAAATATACTGAATAACTCATTTATATAAGCAGATAAATTCAACTTAATATTTTGCGCAAAATTCCACGTCATGTTATCTAGAAATTTGAATTAATGACCACCCCTAACCCCTCCAAGGAGGGGAATAGCTTAGTGAAATGAAAAGGCTTGTAAATAAAATAGGAGATGAAGACTATAAAATTACCAAGCAACAATCCAAAAACAGACGAACTGCACCCTCCCGATAGCTATCGGGGTGGAGGGGCTGGGGGAGGTCGGTAATTTAGAACATGCTGAAAATAAACTTTTTTACCAACGAATTTATTCAACTTTATCATTACATCCAAAAGCTAAGAGATGCGCTAGTTAGGAATCATATGTAATTGCAAGCTTATGACCGCTGGTACCAAACAATAAGGTTCCGAATCATACCACAAATAAATCAGATAAATACCTTGTAAGACTAATCTACTTACAACAGAAATAAACTTTCCTGAATTAAATTATAATGCTGATTTGAATTATTTTACAATTAAATCTTCGTTGGATGCAGATATCGACTATTGTATCAATAATATTGCTGGTCAAAAAATAACACAACACTCTACAAAAACCACTATAAAAACAACTATGGAATTAAGTAAAGGTATTTATATTCTTGTCATTAAATCAAAAGAAAATCAAAATAAAATAAAATACAAAATAATTATCAATTAAATTGCTGTTTAAAACTTATTTACTACATTTGCAACAGATTATGTTGCATTCATAATAATTTTAAAGTTTATACAAACAATTCAAAAAGACTATTTCGTGAGAAATGGTCTTTTTTTTATGCAAATAGTTTGATAATTAAAAATTATAATTAACTTTGTTGCATTCTTTGAAATAGCTGATAAAAATGGTGTTAATTAACAATAATCTTATTTTAAACTTAGTTTTTATGGAAGCAAAAAAAATCTTATTGTATATTGTTTTAGCTGCGGTTGGGTTTTTGGGAATTGTTGGTATAATACAACTCACCAAAGTATCAACCGAAATAAAAGCATCCCGCCGCAATATCGACAGTGTTATGCAAGTAGTGAAGGAATCGAAAATGATCATTCAAAAACAAGCCGGCACCATTGACAAAATGCAAGAACTCAATTTGGATTTATACCGCAAGGTAAACGAATCGGATTCAATCAATAAATTGATAAAACAGAGCATTGACATTAAGCTCAACAATGCTAACAAAACCCTGAAAGATATTAAAAAAGAAATTGAAGAAATTGAAATCCCAATAATCAATTAAGCCAATGAGAACACTTATCACCATCAGTATTTTCCTGTTACTGTTTACGGGAATACAAGCTCAAACCGATATTTTAATCAAAACAAAAAACAACAGTAAAGTAGTTGATATTGACACCCTGACAGGTATAAAAAACAAAACTTTACGTTGCGAGTCCGATACTATATATATTATCAATCCCTATGGCATAAAAGCCTTTTATAAATGTGTCGACGATTTAAGCAAAGTAAAGAACCTATCATCCTCACTCAACGATCTTTCGTTTAACCTCAACAGTATTAATAGCAATGTTAACACCATGTTTAACAATATGGGTGAAGTAAACAGCTTTATTAAAAAATACAGCACTGAAACAGAAAAAAACCTGATAACATTGGAAACAAATAATTCAGTATTAAACAAAAACCTCACTGATGTAAATCAAAAACTGGCTGAAGTACAAGCCAGCTTAAAAGCGCAACAGATGAAAAACATCGGTACTAATTTAATGTGGGGTGCTGGTGGTATTACTGTAGGAGGTTTGCTGGTGGCTGTATTAATGTTGATAAAATAAATGAGCGGCCCCACGGTCCGGCCCCCTAACCCCTGCCTACCGCAGACAAGCCCTAAAGGGGGAATAGAGAGGGGAAAAATGAATTGTTTTATAAATATAATTCCTTTATACAATAGTAATATTCTTGTTTAAATTAAAATAAATTATTCATCTATTAAAGTAATTACTCACCACAAATCAAATAGTGTAGTTCATTAATTTTGAAGTGAACTACTAATCAAAATAAAACTTAATATGTCAAGAATAGAGATTTAATTATTTATTGAATAATATTCCCCCTTTAGGGGGTTAGGGGGCAGATTAGGGGCAGATTAGGGGCAGAGTTTTACTTTTTAAAATTTAATGCAATATGGAAAATCTGATTATTTCAGTATCATTGACATTGTTTATGTTGAGTTTAATAACCGAGAAGATCTCAAACTTTATTAAACTAAATATCCCTTCGCTAGCCAATAAAGCCAATAGCGAAAAAGGCGAAAAGAACCGGGAACGCAAGATGCAAATAATTACCGGTATAATAGGAATTGCAGTGGCTATGGCTTGTAATGCCGACTTCTTTGTGCTTATTGCCGAAGATAGCAAAATAGAACCTTTGACCTTGCTCACTTTTAAAGGTGCGGTAGGTTGTGTTATCACGGGTTTGTTTTTAAGTCAGGGTTCTAAGTTTTTCCACGACTTATTGAATACAGTTTTGTATTATAAAAATATGCGTAAAGCAATTTATAATAAACAAGAAATACAAAATGAATTATTGCAATCAGAAAAAAACCTTACTGCCGATGATTTAATAGCAGCCGTAACAGCTAACCAAAGACAGGACGATGAAGATGTTAACAGTTAAAACGACACTACTATGTTAAACATAACAGAAAAGCTAATCAGCAAAAACCGCCCTTTCAGAAAACTAGTTTCTTTAAAGGCAATTATCATTCACTGGACTGCCAACACCAACAAGGGAGCAAATGCACTTGCCAATGCTAAGTATTTTAATTCGGATCAATATCTGATTAAAAAGGATAAAACAAAAGTAAAAATATCAGCTTCGGCTCATTATGTAGTGGACGATAAAAACATTATCCAATGTATCCCCGACAATGAAGTTGGATATCATGTAGGTTCAAAATCGGGCTACAAAGAATTGGTATATACTAAAATAGGCATTCCACGCTCCGACAGTCCGAATAACTATACCATAGGCATAGAAATGTGTGTAAACTCCGATTCGGACTTTGTAAAAACAAGACAAAACACTATAGAACTGACAATAGACTTACTGAAAAAACACAATTTGACAGCATCTAATGTTTTCCGTCATTATGATATTACAGGCAAAGACTGTCCTAAAATGATGATAGACGGTAATGCTTGGTATGAGTTTTTGTTAGAAATAGAAAATTATAATGTAAACGCTATCAAACTACGCGTAAACACCAATGAATTGAATGTAAGAGCCGGTAGCGGCACAAACTACCCCATAAAGCGCAAACTAAAACAAGACGATATTGTAACAAAACTAGAACAATCCGGTCAATGGTACAGAATCGGAGATGATGAATGGATACATGCTAGTTATGTGATAATGGGGTGAGAAGAAAGGATTTATATTATTATTTATTGTGTATTATCGCATCATAGTAATAGAAGTGTTTTGATATTTTTATTTTATATATTTATTTTACTTTATTTATATAATAATCGAAAATATATATTATATTTGCAAGGTATTTAAGTAAAAATGTAGCAGCTTTACTTAAACATTATTAAGATATACAAACTGATTACTAAGCTGATTATAGGTAATAGTGGACATTAGTTGTTAGCTAAGTATATATTTAGAGGGTTTAGGTAAGTGTAAAAAAGAAATCTATATAATAGTAGTTTAATTATTAATTAATGAATTCTTCATAATACATAACAATATAAATTCAATAAATATGAAAAAGATTTTTTTTATTATTGCTTTACTTACTATCTTTATTGTTAATATACATGCACAAAGTTGCACGCCACCATCAAAGCCAACCGGTTTAACTGCAACTGCCGTTTCTTCTTCACAAATTAACCTTAAATGGAATGCTGTTACTGGTGCAATAGGGTATGATTTATCTTATTGTGATGGCACCTATATTGGTTTTGTTTCTGGTACAACTTATAGTCATACAGGTAGAGTTGCTAGTACTACATATTCCTATAAAGTTCAAGCTCAAAAGAGTGCAACCTGTGTATCCGGGTTTACGACTTGTGTTAGTGCTACAACACAGAGTAGTTGCACGCCACCATCAAAACCAACAGGATTAAGTGCAACTGCCGTATCTTCGTCTCAAATTAATCTAAGCTGGAGTGCTGTTTCTGGTGCAATTGGTTATGATGTTTATTATTGCGATGGTACATATATTGGTTTTGTTTCTTCTACATCTTATAGTCATACGGGTAGAGCTGCTAGCACAAACTATTCATATAAAATACAAGCGCAAAAAAGTGCAACCTGTCTATCTGGATTTACTACTTGTGTGAGTGCTACAACTCAAAGTAGTTGTACTCCACCATCAAAACCATCAGGATTAAGTGCAACTGCTGTTTCTTCTTCACAAATTAATTTAAGCTGGAGTTCTGTATCTGGCGCAATTGGGTATGATGTTTATTATTGCGATGGGACATATATTGGTTATGTTACTGGTACTTCTTATAACCATACGGGTAGAGCAGAAAACACCAACTATTCATATAAAATACAAGCACAAAAAAGTGCAACATGTGTATCTGGATTTACAACTTGTTTTAGTGCTACAACTCCAAGTAGTTGTACACCACCTTCTAAACCCACGGGGTTAACAGCAACTGCTGTTTCTTCTTCACAGATTAACCTTAGTTGGAATGCTGTATCTGGAGCAATCGGATATGATGTTTCTTATTGCGATGGAACATATATTGGATATGTTACTGGAACTTCTTATAGCCACACAGGTAGAGCAGAAAACACAAACTACTCCTATAGAGTTCAAGCACAAAAGAGTGAATCGTGTGTTTCAGGTTTTACTTCTTGTGTGAGTGCTACAACTCCAAGTAGTTGTACACCACCTTCAAAACCTACAGGATTAACAGCAACTGCTGTTTCTTCTTCACAGATTAACCTTAGTTGGAATGCTGTATCTGGAGCAATCGGATATGATGTTTCATATTGTGATGGAACATATATTGGATATGTGACTGGAACTTCTTACAATCACACAGGTAGAGTAGAAAACACGAACTATTCCTATAAAATTCAAGCACAAAAGAGTGCAACTTGTGTTTCCGGTTTTACAACTTGTTTTAGTGCTACAACTCCAAGTAGTTGTACACCACCTTCAAAACCCACGGGATTAACAGCAAATGCTGTTTCTTCTTCACAGATTAACCTTAGTTGGAATGCTGTTTCTGGAGCAATCGGATATGATGTGTCATATTGCGATGGAACATATATTGGATATGTGACTGGTACTTCTTACAGTCATACAGGAAGAGTAGAAAACACGAACTATTCCTATAAAATACAAGCACAAAAGAGTGAATCGTGTGTTTCCGGATATACGTCTTGTTTTAGTGCTACAACTCCAAGTAGTTGTACACCACCTTCAATACCCACGGGTTTAACAGCAACTGCAGTTTCTACTTCACAGATTAACCTTAGTTGGAATGCTGTTTCTGGAGCAATCGGATATGATGTGTCTTATTGTGATGGAACATATATTGAATATGTGACTGGAACTTCTTACAATCACACAGGTAGAGTAGAAAACACGAACTATTCCTATAAAATACAAGCACAAAAGAGTGCAACTTGTGTTTCCGGTTTTACAACTTGTTTTAGTGCTACTACTCCAAGTAGTTGTACACCACCAACAATACCCGCGGGTTTAACAGCAACTGCTGTTTCTTCATCACAGATTGACCTTAGTTGGAATGCTGTTTCTGGCGCAATAGGATATGATGTGTCATATTGTGATGGTACATATATTGGATATGTTACTGGCACTTCATATAGTCATACAGGAAGAGTCGAAAACACGAACTATTCTTATAAAATACAAGCACAAAAGAGCGCAACTTGTATTTCGGGATTTACAACATGTGTGAGTGCTACAACTCAAATTGGACTTGGAACACCAACATTATTATCACCTGCAAATGGAACTTCTTTTAATGTTGGTTCAACATTGAGCTTGTCATGGAGTACAGTTGCTAATGCTACCTCTTACGATGTTGAGTTTGATAATGGTACAACTTTTTCATACACATATAATTCTCCGACTAATAGTTATAGTGCTATAGTTGAGGCATCCAGCGTTGGCTCTCACACATGGCGTGTTCGGGCAAAAAACCCTACAGGTTCGGGTACTTGGACAACAACACCAAGGTCGTTCACTGTGGTTTCCGGCATCCCAACTGTTGCCCCCACGCTGATAGCTCCCGCTGATGATGCGACAGTGATTGCAAATGTATCAACCAGGTTTAGTTGGAACACTGTAACAGGTGCAATGGGCTATGACCTTCAGTTTAATAACGAATCAATTATTGACAGAGGTAGTTCTACCAGTTTTGATCTGTTAACCAGTAGCCTTGGATCTGGCACATGGAAAGTACGGGCAAAGAACACTGCTGGTGCAGGTCCTTGGTCATCACCCAGATCGTTCACTACCGTGTCCGGGAATATTGTCAATTTACAGATACAGACCTTGAATATTGATAATACCTTCATTCCTTTTCCCGGAGTAAACGGAAAAGTATTATTGTATGATTTAAACAAAAAATATTTAAACAAATTTGAAAAAACAAGCACATCAGGAGTTTCAACCTTTTCAAATCTTGCATATGGAAATTATTTCATTGAAGCTTACCACCTTCCCATTGCAACACAATCAATATTTGGAGAAGAGTTTTGGGGAGGGATTAATATTTCTTACTCTAGCACTAATACCAAAGGAACGATTATCCGTGATATGCCATATTCCGAAAATATTAGGATTATTAATGTGGCAACCGGGCAGGATGTAACTGGTGGAAGTGTTTCGGCAGGTACACAGTTACGTTTTGATGTTAAAGTTAAAAATCCCGGTAATTCACCAAAGCAAGTAAAAGTCAGATTAGTATTTGATCGTGACCAGATTTCAGGATTTGATTGGGATAAACTATCAATAGAAAGTATAGTCCCTGCCAAAAGTGGACAAACGGCAGGTGAAGTTACGATAAGCTTTCCTTTCGATATGCCATCTTTAGTTGGAGACTTTTTTGGAGCAATAGGGACAATGACAAATACCAATGGATCTGATTATGCATATACTGATGGAACTTCCTGGAGTAAAACAAAATGGCTGACAGTTACCAATCTTGCTCCAACCGGGAAATTAAATATTGTTGTGAAAAATGTGCCATCGGGCAAATCAACTTTACCAGGCGCAAATGGAACTGTCGAGTTATTTAACAAAGCAAATTCAAGTGTGGGATCAAAAAAAACCGATGTCAACGGAGCTGTTAGTTTTACCGGATTGCCTGCTGAAAGTGGATATTATTATAAGGTCAAACATAATGCAATAACTAATTTTACTGATTTCAAGGAAGAGTATTGGGGTACTCAAAGAGATATTACAATAATTTCAAATCAAACAATATCCAGTAATTTTGTAAGAAATCAACCCTTTGGTGATGGAATCAGGATATTTAACGGCACAACTGATGTTACAGGACAAACTGTTGAACCCAACAGCAATTTAACTATTAAATACACTATTATTAATCCGGGATCTTCTCCAATTAATGCAAGAGGGATAGTTGTTATAGATGAATCGAAAACATATTCATGGGATTATGAACCTTTTAAAGCAAATCTTGAATTGATACCAGCAAATGGAAAAATCACTCAGTCAATTCCATTTACTCCTAAAAGAGGGGGTAATTTCTTTGCATCTGGTATGGTAAACATTGAATCACTTACAACAAATGGTGGCACTATTTATACGGATAATACTGTATGGGGAGATAATCCAATAATAAGAATAGCAATTCCAAAAAATAGCGTTAATCTTTTAGATGCTTTCGTAAATATGGCAAATAATAGAAAAGATGAAAATGGCAATTTTATTAAGCAAATTGATGAACTTTATAAAGAGAATAAAAAAGTATTTTATTTTTCCGAGGGAGAATTTACCTTTCCTACTTTGCCCCCTATTACCTTAGGCGTTAACGTTTTTATTGATTTAGTTGATATATATTCATATACTATGTTTAAAAATGGCATATTAGACAAAGCAGTTTCAGCTGAAGGGAACGATGGTTGGATTACTGTATGGATAAATGGAAAGGTAGGTTCAGCAATAGGTTATGGTGCAAATACTGGAATTACCGCACCGGTTACAATTACAAATAATGAATGGGACCCAACAATGAAATTAGAATTTAAAGGATTAGAATTAAAAGCTCCTTTTTACAACATTTCTGCGGTTGAAAGTGATGGGGTAAATTGGGGAGAAATAAAAAAGATAAATACTGTTGATTCAAAAGTATCAGCTTTTGAACTAGGTTTTAATATTTCTAGATTTGAAATAAATATAGATAGAATCAATGAAATATTTAATAGTTCATATAAATCATCTCTATCTGATGGAATATTGACGTCAAATTCAACTAATTCATTCTTTTCAAGAATTATAGACTTGGATAATTTAAAAATAGTGCCAAATAAAACTTTAAAGGAATATGATGAATCCAAAAAAAGAGTATTTCGGCCATTTTCAAGTAATGATAATAATAAAGTTGGAGTAAACGGAGTAATCAATTTCTTAATTGGTGGTGTAGATAAAAATAACGACAGAATAAAAGATAATGTTTATCCTGTTATACCTAATGTTTATGGTTTAACCCATTTTGAAAATCAAGCAGAATTGACTTTTCAAAACACTAGTGAAGATGAAACTGCAGATTTTTATATCAAAGTTGTTAATGTACCCTATGGATGGATTATTGATTCACAGGATAAAAAAGAATATACGTTATTTCCTGAAAAGCAAGATTACACATTTGATTCTTTTGGTGCGCTAAAATCTCTATGGAATACTTTTCATTCAACTAAATGGACAATAGGATGTATTGATGCAAATAATGCGCCCGATGATGCAGAATTGACATTTGAATTGTGGCATAATAAGAATGGATTTGATAAATTACTTCAAACAAAAAAACTAACTGTGCATAAACAAAAGGCTGATGGGAATATTTCTCCAACAATCTCTGGATTAAAGGCTATAGTTAAAAGTGAAAATCCTACTAAGAATATTGAAATTTCATGGATTGATTCAGACCCTGATGATGATGCAACCATTGCGATTGCGATTGATTTTGATAAACTTAGTGATAAGCCTTGGGTATCTTCTGGTATTCATAGATGGATTTCAACAGGTATAAACGAATCCTCAAACATTAATACATTCAACTGGGATATTACAGGAATACCGACTGGAACATATAGTATGTGGGCTGTAATCTATGATGGGAAAAATGAACCGAAATATGTTAAATCAGATAGCGAAATTTCAATATCAACTTTATTTGATTCAGAAAAACCATACGTTAAGATTACGAATAACAAATTATGGATTAATGAAAATGTATTTCAAAAAATTAATTTTTATGACAATATCGGTCTGGATAATATATTTTATCAGGTTATTCCAAAAAGAACAATAAAAAGTGCGGAAATAAATGGATATTCTGGCTCAACTGCCTTGACTACTGTACTAGCAAATGATTTAAATTGGGAATACCTGACAAGTAACGGGGTGTCTATTTTGCCCGGCTCACAGTTTAACTTAATCGATAGTCTTACTTCCGAGTGGAAGATAAATAATTCCGATTGGGAAAAGATGGTTTCGAATTCTCAAAAAGGTCAAAGTTACTATATCTATCTTAAAGCTACAGACGATGCAGGTAATACTTTCTTAACTCTAAACGAAACAGAGGCTTTGGAAATCAAAATTGATGTCGATAAACCAAATTTGATAATCAATTATCCTGCAGATGGTCAGCGAATTAATTCAAATAATGTAAATATTATATGGTCTGCTGATGATATTGTTGATGGAGTAGAGCTAAGTGGACTTGATAGCTTTTATGTTGCAATTGATCAAACAGAAGAATTCACGAAATTAGAAGGTAATTTAACAAGCTATATTTTAACGAATCTAAGTGACGGTTTGCATAAAGTTTATCTAAAAGCAAAAGACAATGCTGGAAATTATTCCGATTTACAACAAGCTAATTTC
The DNA here is from genome assembly GCA_945870155.1 of Paludibacter jiangxiensis. Classification (GTDB taxonomy): domain Bacteria; phylum Bacteroidota; class Bacteroidia; order Bacteroidales; family Paludibacteraceae; genus Paludibacter; species Paludibacter jiangxiensis_A. Next base: position 40,819 of record CAMBSB010000003.1, read on the forward strand.
TCTGTAAATTCGGATATTCAAATTGCTTCAGTTGAATTAACTGAATTTTCAGGTTTAACAATGACTGAATTGTTGGTAAAGGGAGTTATTACTGACGATAAGGGTGTCGCAGTATTATCAAAAGGTGTATGCTGGAGTACTGAACCAAATCCAACAATTGTACTAAGTACTAAGACAAATGAAGGATCAGGAAATAGAATATTTTCATCTTTTATTAAAGATTTAGCACCTGGTATTACTTATTTCATCAGACCTTATGCAACAAATTGTGCAGGGACGGCTTATGGTCAAGAGATTGTGTTTACTACCCCCAATGAAATATTTTCAAACATAGATATTTCAAAGAGCTCAATTAAGGATTTTTTAATAGTATTTCCAAATCCGAACAAGGGCGAATTTACAATACAACTCGATACAAAAGCAGGCGAATCAATTGTCATTGAAGTTTACAATCAATTTGGACAGAGAATTTTCTGGCGACAGGATATGTCATATGCAAACACATTTTCAAGGACAATTAGCTTAAAAGAAATTGTTTCTGGCATTTACTTTATACGAGCAAAAACTAAATCAAATATTTGTAGTGAAAAGATTATAATAATGGAATAGGACGTTCTTTCTTTAAAATGTTGATAAATTATCAGACAGGCACATGAATCGCCAATGCATAATAGGCGGTATATTTTATTGTCGAGACATTGCGGGTTTCAGCGTTTCTGATTCTAAAAACTTTCGTGTGCCTTGACAGTGATGTGCTCCGAAATCGGCAACAAAAATATACCGCCAGTAGTTATCCCCCTGTTCGGCGTAGGTTGGCACTTATTATTTTTTGCATAGCTTCCCTTGTTCCGCATTGTTTAATTCGCGCTGCATGTTCGGTGTAGTTTCCAAACTAAATCAGGTTAAAATGAAAGCTACAGCTTTACATATTCAAATAATGTGTAAAGCTGGTTCCGATAGCTATCGGAATCCTTTTAGCTTTGACTTGACGAGACGCTATGCCAAGCATCTCGTAATGAGTTTTATACAATACAAAGAACAGGGAAGTTTGAGTTTTGACATGTAAATAAAAAAGTAAAATTAAAAATATGAAGATTAATAATTTGCACAAGATCAAATCAAAACAGATGAACAGCACCCTCCCGATAGCTATCGGGAGGTGAATAGCTTAGTGAAATGAAGGAGACATGTAAATAAAGGCCTTGGCTACCAAAACCGAGACAATGCTCTCTCCAACAAACAACAACAAACAGCAACAATCAAGGGGTTGCAACCCCTTGTTGAGGGAAAATCCAGTGCAGACTTTAGCGGTACAAGGGCTTACATTTGGTTGGCTGCCAAAACCGACGCAATGCTCTCTCCAACACACAACAACAAAGTTATATGTATCTGACAAATTGTATTTTAAATATAAGAAAAAGTATAGGAATGCGAATTTACGCTGATTTAGCGGATATTCGCTGATCGAAGATGCCGACTTGAAGGTGTTAAATGTAGATAACGGATTAAAAACGGATTTTATCCACTTTAAATCGGGGAAGGTTTAAAGACCCGCGTATTAATCAGCTCGCCAAAGGCGAGATCTAATCCGTTTTAAAATCCGCTAATTCCGCATAAATCCGCGTATTATTATCTTGAGTATCGAACTTATATAAACTCTAATAGAAATAAACAAAATTAATACCCCTTAGTGTATGCAGAGATAAACAATGATAAAACATTAATGTCATACGGACAATAAAACATTTATACCTATTTATTCTATTAATATTGAAGACCTATGGTCTATTTTTCAACTCCCGATTCACGTAAAAATGAAATAGATATATTGTTTTTGATACAATTTATAATAAATCTTCATATTTGTTTTTTATATAAATTAATTAGTATATTTGCAAACAAATCTGAAACATAATTGCAAGTTTTTATTTACATATTTAATTGTGATTCAAACAATAAACTCTATACATTTTACAATAACTATATTCACTTTTTAAATTCTATTTCAATATGAAAACACATTATTTATTTATCGGACTAGTAGTTTTTTTCAGCTCTTGTGATTTTGGTGATTCAGAAAAAGGCAAATTAACAGGCACACAATCTGAAATTGGAGCTACTGGGGCTACTTTTGCGCTTTCAGCAACAGGGGTTTCAGGTGTTTCAAATATGCAGGCTTCAGTTACAAAAAATACCGATGGGATTTCATCAATTAATGGTACTGCCACATTAACAAACAGTATGTTGACACAAGTAATTAAAGCAATACCCGGAACTTTATCACAAAGTGGAAATGTAGTTACTTTAAATGATTTAAAAGTTAAATTTAAAAGCGATGGTGTAGAAAAAGTTAATGGGATAAATCCGGGGGTTCTTGTAAATTACAACTCTTCGGTTGGCGATGTATATGCTGCGGAGTCTTCAAAGACCAAAAGAGAAGTGACAGCAAAAACTACCACCGATAGTTATGACTGGGGAGGTATGAAAATAAAAACAATGGAAGTTACTGAAAGCATTAATGCGTATGGTATAAAAAGTATGCAATATATAGCAAACCACAAATGGGGAATTGTAGGGATACTTATCACTTTCGATGACAATTCAACAATTAAAATACCTGTTACTTCAAGTAAAAGCAATTAACAAATGAGCAAAGATAAATCTTGGTTAATAAATTACAGATGGCGAAAATGGGGATTTTTTTCGTTTTTGATAGGTCTGGTATGCAGTTATATTAACTCGTTTACTCAAATCAGAATTGAATCGCCGGTACTTGCAATTTATTCCGGTTTTATGGAGCAAAGTTTTTTTGCGGTAACGCAAACTAATCTTACTGATGAACTTGCCATGATTTTTTTAATATTGGGCTTGTTGATTTTGATTATTACTAAAGAAAAAAATGAAACAGAACATATAATATCATTAAGATACAAGGCTTTGATAATAAGCTTTGTAATCAATAATATATTGTTAGTATTAAGCGTGTTATTGGTTTATGGAACCGGTTTTATAGGAGTGTTAATTGCCGGATTATTTAGTCAGGCAATCATTTACATCATTAGTTTTACCATTTTAAAAATAAGAAACAGAGAAAAGTAAATTTAAACGTAATGTGATTCTCCAATGGCTGTCAAAATATAAAAATTGGCAGCCATTTTTATTTTATATCAAACTATTGTAAGTAATAGTAATTCAAATATATTTTCTATTTTTACATTGAATATTTTCACCCCATGCAACAAAAATACAGTATTTTTCATCTTGACATAAAATGAGGGAAAAAAGCACAACAGACGAAGACGAAATAATTAAAGGATGTAAAGAAGGTAAATCGTGGGCTCAAAAGGCGGTTTACGATCTTTATGCATCCACAATGTTGAGCGTTTGTGTGCGATATGTGTCTGACTATGAAACTGCTCGCGATATACTTCAGGATGGATTTGTAAAGATTTTCACTAAAATTGATTCATATACGGGAGCAGGAGCTTTTGGCGGTTGGGTGCGTAGGGTGATAGTTACAACAGCGCTGGAATATTTAAGGCAAAACGATGCCCTAAAACAAAGTGCCAGTATAGATGATCATAGCAATTACATAGAAAACAATGATGTATCGGTTTTAGATAAAATTTCAGCCGACGATTTGATGGAATTTATTTCCAAACTTCCCGATGGTTATCGAACAGTATTTAATCTTTACGCTATAGAAGGTTATTCGCACTCCGAAATAGCAGAAATGCTCAATATAAACGATGTAACGTCCCGCTCTCAGTTTATGAGAGCAAGGAAAATACTTCAAAAAAACATTCAGTCACTACAAGAATACGAAAATGGACAACAATATAAATAAAGAATTCGAAAAAATTATTCAACAAAAGCTGGCCAATCACAGTTTGCCTGTTGATGCTGATATTTGGAAAGGAATAGAAGCAAAACTAAAACCCGCTCCCAAAAAGATACTTCCTTTTTGGTATTGGATTTCATCAGCTTCGGCCGTGGCTGTAATTTTATTGTTACTGGGCATTTTCAATTTTACTAATACAAACACTCACAAGGAATTAGCTATAAATAAAAACACAGATTCAGAAAAAATACAAACTAAAAACACAAAAACAAATAGCATTCAAACTGAAACACTGACATTAAACTCAAACATCAAAAAACAAAATAGTGAAAAAGCTTTAGTCAAAAAATCGAACAAATCAAAAGCTCCCGAAATTATAATTCCAAATACAGAAACTGCTCAAAAATTAACAGATAATTCATCCGAAATAAGTAAACAAAATGAATTCGGAAAAACTGAAATTATAACTGAAAATAAGCAAATTGCACAAACCAAGGAATCTGTTGAAAATGGGGATTCAAAGTTGACTGACGAAAAGAAAAAACTTATAGCAGTTTTAGAAGAACCAACATCGGACTGGCAAGATGATTTTAAAAAAGAATCAGAAAATGAATGGGTATTAATTGCATCGCTTGGTTCAGGTGGCTCCGGTGCATCAGCAAACTCAAATGCAGAAATGGATCAACCGCTCTATAAATCGAGTATTTTGAAAGCTCCAACCATGAACACTTCAATACTTGCACCTTCCGATTTTTCGGAAAGAAGCTATAATGCTCCTATTTCATTTGGTTTTACAGCAAATAAAAAAATACTGAAAAACCTGAGCATCGAAACCGGTATAAGCTATACCTATTTATATACAATGCTTAAAGATAGTAGAGCCACTGCCGATTTTAGTTTGCATTATGTGGGAATTCCTTTAAACTTGATGTATAAAATCTGGAATAACAATAAATGGAGTGTTTACACTTCGGCTGGTATAATGGCCGAAAAAGGCATTTGGTCGGTGTACCGCCAAGATGAATTTGTAGGAAATCAGACTATTACCACCAAAGTAACAAAAAAAATTCCCGGAATGCAATGGTCGGTTAATGGTGCTGTGGGGCTTACTTATGCCATTTTGGACGAGATGGATATATATTTTGAACCTAAACTTTCAAAGTTCTTCGAAAACGATCAACCCATTAGCATACGCACCGAAAACAAATTGGTTATAGGAATATCGGGTGGATTTAGGTGGAATTTTTAATGTGAAAATCTATAGAATGAAAAACTGTATTTATCGAACAATAATTATTTTATTTGCTTTATTTCTTACAACTTGTTCAGATGACATTAATTCTGAAAAAATTAAAACCATCAAATATGGGACTTCTTTTGGTATGTGTGTAGGCTATTGTAAACATGAAATGATAGTCGACTCAAAAAAAATTATTTATAATAGTTCGGGTTCGCGGGAGGATGTAATAGCGAAAACCAATTCAGTATCAATAAAAAATTCAACTTGGGAAACCTTAAATTCCGGAATTGAAATGAAATCGTTTTTTGAACTTCCTGAAACAATAGGATGCCCTGATTGTGCTGATGGTGGTGCTGAATGGTTAGAAATTGAACTCGAAAATGGTGATACTCACAAAGTTGTTTTTGAGTATTACAATGAACCAGAAATACTTAAGAAAGTAATCGAAGAATTTAGAGGATTAATGACAGAAAATGAAGTAGTAAAGTAAATAAAATTTATTTCAAAATATGAAACAGGCAGTTTTCTGTGTTATAATTCTTTTGCTGTTTAACTGCACAGAGCAAAGCAATGAAAGCACAAAAGGAATTTTAAAAGGTAAAATTTCTATCGGACCAATTTGCCCTGTTGAAACTGATCCCCCTCAGCCGGGTTGCAAAGCTACTTTGGAAACTTATAAAGCTTATCAAACAGCCGTTTGGAAATCGAACAAAAAAAATTACCTGGTAAAAATAGACCCTGATATTGAAGGAAATTATCAGACAGAATTGCCTGAGGGTGAATATTATATTGATTTTGAGGATAAAAAAGTTGTAAGAATTGGTGGAGCTAATTTTCCACTGGTATTTAAAATCAGCAATGCACAAACAACAAATTTAGACATTTATATTGACACAGGTATAAGGTAATAGTTTCTATATCTGTTAATTAAAACATAACGTGCAACATTATAGTATGTATTATCATCTATATTAAAGTTATCTATTTGTAATTATTATTTTTGAAGCAATAATTTAAAATCTTTATTTATGAAAACAACAAAATTGAGTTTAATACTAGCCATTGTAGCTGCCTTTTTCACCAATTGTACCATGAACGATGACACTAAAATTCAGCCTGAAAATGCTAAACCAATAGTGCTTAAAGTTGCTTTACAAAAACGAATAGTACAGGACAATGAATTTGCTTTTGATATTTTCAAAAAAACAATTACCGAATCGACTGAACCCAATGTGCTTTTGTCACCATTGAGTATAAGCATTGCTTTGGGGATGACATTGAATGGTGCAACCGATGAAACCAAAACCGGCATCGAAAAAACATTGAAAATGAGTGGTTTGACCTTGGAAAATATCAACGATTATTATCAGGTAATGCAATCAACCCTGCCTACAATTGACCCAACTACCACTTTAAATATCGCAAATTCAATTTGGTACAAAACGGGTTATCCCATTAAATCTGAATTTATCACTGTAAATAAAAATTATTTCAATGCCGAAGTTCGTGAAATGGATTTTTCGCAAGCTTGGGCTAAGGATACTATAAACAATTGGATAGCCCGAAAAACAAATAATCACATCAAAGATATGTTGGATCAAATTCCGGGTGATGTAGTAATGTATTTAATTAATGCAGTGTACTTTAAAGGAATATGGCAACAGCCTTTTAACACCAAAGCAACTAAAGAAGCTTTGTTTACCAATAATTTAAAAAATCAGGTGAAGGTAAATATGATGTATCAAAAAGATACATTTAATTATTATGCCGATGAAAAAACACAGTATTTGGATTTAGCTTACGGAAACAATGCTTTTTGCATGACGATAATTCTGCCTTCACAAATTTCCTCAATTAAAGAGGTGTTGGAAACGCTCGATGTAGACAGCTGGAATCTGAATTTAAACAAGATGGAGGAAGAAGAACTGGAAGTTTATTTGCCACGCTTTAAATCGAAAAGCAAATTTTTATTGAATAATGTGTTGAAAACCATGGGAATGGGAAGGGCTTTTGAAGATAGAGATGAATTCAGGAATATGGCTAATTCCGACTTGTACATATCAAGGGTTTTGCATGATACCGCCATAGAAGTTACCGAAGAAGGCACTGTAGCTGCCGCTGCTACCATAGTTGAAATGACTGAAAAGGCCATGTTTAACTCCATTTTCAATGCCAACAGACCATTCATATATATTATCAGAGAAAAAAGCACAGGGGTTATCCTGTTTATAGGAAAAACAGAAAATATTGACAAATTTTAAACTCGAAAGAAAAAATGAAAAAGCTTATAATGTTACTAATTGTTAGCACAATGCTAATTAACTGCACCTCAAAACCAGAAGATATACTGATTAAAGAAGATGCAAAACCAATAATTTTAAAAGCGGCCATGCAAAAACGTGTTGCTCAGGATAATGAATTTGCATTTAAACTACTGAAAAATACCATTCAAAAAACCACTGAATCAAATGTGTTTGTTTCTCCTTTGAGTGTAAGTATTGCTTTGGGGATGGCTTGGAATGGTGCTGCCGGCGAAACAAAAACTCAGATTGAAACCACGCTAGAAATGTCAGGATTATCGACAGATGAAATCAACGAGTATTACAAAATCATGCAAACTTCGCTACCAACAGTTGACCCAAACACAAAATTGAGTATTGCTAATTCCATGTGGTACAGAAAAGGTTTTGATGTGAAATCGAGCTTTTTGAAAGTTAATGCCGATAATTTTAATGCTTACGTAAAAGAACTCGATTTTTCGAAAACCTGGGCAAAAGATACCATTAATAATTGGTGTGCAAAAAACACCAACAACCTGATAAAAACCATAATTGATGGAAATATATCGGAGGAAACCATGATGTATTTAATTAATGCAGTGTATTTTAAAGGTATATGGTGTTCTAAGTTTGAGAAAAAATCAACTTACGAAGCTGATTTTAAAACAGAAACCGGGACGACAGTAAAAGTAAATATGATGAATCAAAAAGATACTTTTGATTATGCTGCCGACGAATTGGCTCAATATGTGGATATGCCTTATGGAAACAAAGCTTTTAGCATGACGGTAATATTGCCCAATGAAAACAAAACAACAAAAGATGTGTTGAATCAACTTACTGTAAATAAATGGAATGAAACACTGGATAAGATGTCGAGTCGCGAAGTTCAATTGTATTTACCACGCTTTAAAGTGGAGAATAAATTTAAATTAAACGATGCCCTGAAAACCATGGGAATGCCAATTGCATTCAGTGATTTTGCTGATTTTACGGGTATTTCGGATGTAAGATTAATGATTTCGGAAGTTTTGCATAAAACTTACATTACAGTTGACGAAGAAGGCACTGAAGCTGCAGCCGTAACTTCAATTGGATTTACCACAACCTCTATGCCTATAATTCCGATAATCAATATAAACAAACCCTTTGTTTTTGCCATCAGGGAAAAAAGCACAGGCGTAATTTTATTTATCGGGAAAATGGGAAGCTTAGAAAAATACTAACATGATGTGGAATAAGATTATAATTTTTATTGGGATTGTCTTTATATCCTTTGCATTAAACTCTTGTAAAACAAACGATTTAGTCCTATCTGAAGGTGATTATTTAGTTTTTGGTGAGTTTCACGGTGAATGTATGGGCGAAGCTTGTATAGAAATTTTTCGACTTGAAAACGGAAAAATATTTGAAGACACCAAAGATATTTACCCCAATTCAAAATCGTTTTACGTGGCAAATTACGTGCAACTAAACAATGAAAAATACGAGTTGATAAAAGATTTAATCACTTACTTCCCCAGCGATTTACTGAATGAAAAAAGCACTGTAATAGGTGAACCAGATGCCGGTGATTGGGGTGGTTTTTATATTGAATACAACTTTAATGGGGTTCACAAAATGTGGCTGTTGGACAAAATGAAAACGAATGTACCTGCTAAATATCATGAATTTATTGATCTGTTAGATGTCAAAATAAATTCTTTGCAATAAATGTAAGGTTAGTCCTTAAGATTTTTCTCAATAATTTAATCATTTATAAAACAATGATTTATAATTTCTAAATGGGTTGAATGTAGCATAAATATTAAAAAAATAATGATTTATTATCAATATAAAATTTCAAAAAGTGCTAAAAACTCCCCTTGTATCTCCAATTTTCCTCTCTTTTCCCCCTTTGGGGGTTAGGGGGTCGGGGTTGGGGGGCAGAACAATAAATAATTTAAATACCTAAAAAATGAAAAAAACAATTTTCCTACTAAGTATAATTAGTATATTTCTAAGCTCGTGCAGCGAAGAAGTCAGTGAATCAATCACTTATAAAATAAACGAACCGGTTTTCATGTCAACGCAGGATTTTCGTAACTCATTGAAAGTTACAAAAAACAGCGTTGAAATTACAGATTATGGTAAAATTGCATTTTACAATGGATATTTGTATATATGCGAGTCCGGAAAAGGAATACACATTATTGATAATAGAGTGCCTTCAAGCCCGGCAAATGTAGGTTTTATTGAATTGCTAGGCAATGCCGATTTAGCTATACGCAACAATTTGTTGTATGCCGACTCATATATCGATTTGGTTTGGTTTGATGTTACCAACCCGGCACAACCTACATTCAAGGGTAGATTAGAAAATATTTTCCCTAAAGCATTACCAATAATTGAAAATGAGTTTGGAATTGATTACGCTCTGTGTTATCCCGAAAATGCCAACCAAGGTGTAGTAGTAGGCTGGCAACTGAAAGAACGTACAGAACCAATAAATGAATATACTGGCGGGTGGTTTTGGCGATTTGGAGGACCAACCTTCGATGCGGTTGCAACTACAAATACAGCAGGTTCGTCTTCCAATGGGATAAACGGTTCTATGTCACGCTTTACACTGTATAACAACAACTTATATGCAGTTACCGAAAACCAAATGACCATTTTTGACTTAACCGGCGAAATGCCCAAAAAAGCTGCAGAAAGTATTTATATAGGTTGGAATGTAGAAACTATTTTTAGTTATAAAGATAATATGTTTATGGGTACACCTACCGGAATGCTAATCTATTCGGTAACTGACCCACTTAAACCTATTTTTCAATCATCGGTTTCACATGTTTTTGGATGCGATCCCGTGGTAGTAGATAACGATTTAGCTTATGTAACTGTACATTCGGGCAATAATTGCGGCCAAAATGCCAACGATTTATTCATAGTTGATGTGAAAGATGTCAAAAAACCCAAGCAAGTTGCTACATTTGCAATGAAGAGCCCCAAAGGTTTGGGTATTGACAATGGTAAATTGTTTTTGTGTGATAATGGCTTGAAAATTTTCACTATTACCACGCCAGGTGAATTATATCTGAAAAGCCTGAAAAACATAGAAGGAATGTTAGGCTATGATTTGATTGCATATAATAATACCTTGATGATGATTGCCGAAGATGGTTTGTATCAATATAACTATGCCAATATAAATGATATTAAGTTTTTAAGTAAATTGGCTTTTGCAAAGAAAGCAAATTAAGGATGATGAACTTATTTGCTTGAATGTTATGTGATTAAAAATATTTGTTTTATATTTGCACGTTATATACTTTGTATTTTTTCTTTTAATTTTTTAAAAATTTAGTTATTATGAGAAAGCTACTTTTAAAAGCCTTTATGGTTGTTGTTGCATGTTGTCTTTATCCAACATTTGCACTAAGTGAAACAATTTCTCCAAATGCCGGTGAAGTTGTAGTTATGCCTACAAATCCGACATCCACTGATAGTATTCGTCTGGTTTACTATTACACTTCAACTGATGGATGCCCCGATTACAATTTGGCACTTGATTCTGTTGTAACTAATAAAGTTTATGTTAGCAGAAAGAAAATTGACAATGGTGACCGAATGTGTACAACGGTTATTACTAAATTCAAGTCAATTATAAATTTGGGATTACTGAAAGCAAACTCTTTAATTTATTTCGATGGGAAACTAGTTAAAACTATCACACCACCTTGCGTAATGAATAAAACAGGAATTGTTGTTGCAGGTACAAATGAATGTTTAGGAAGACTGTTTATTGAAGATACTTCATCGCCGGTAATGAGTCCACTACCACAACTTTATGCATTTGAAAACAATGTAATAGTCAATGGTACAAGCACTTCAAAACTAAAAGTTGGCGACAAAGTAAAATTTGGATCAAATTCAATTTTAAACGATAACACATCAACATGTAAAATCGTTGGTATTGCAAATTGTTTTGAAATTATTCAGGTTACACCTCCACCACCTCCCCCATGCGTAATGGATAAAACAGGTATTGTTGTGTATGGCGATAATGAATGTGCAACAAAAATCTTTATTCAAGAATACTCTCCTATTAGTTCGGCAAAACAATTGTATTTAATCGAAAACAATGGAGTTACAAATGGAATTACAAACACAAGTTTAAAAGTTGGAAATAAAGTAAAATTTGGTGGTTATCTGATCAAAGCCGATTCTGCTAAAATATACGGATGTGGCATAGTTGGCATAGCAAAATGTTGGGCTATAACTGAAACACCTCCCCCTTGCGTAATGGATAAAACAGGACTTGTTTTTGAAATTAAAGACAACATGAGTTTAATAAAAGTAAGCAATACCAGCACTGATATATATGCAATACAGGGTGCAAAATTTGCTGTTGGCACAAAAATACAGTTCAAAGGAGTGAAGGTTGAATGCGTTACTACACCTTGTTATAATAAAGTAGAATGCTTTAAAGTAATAGAAACTCCACCAGCGTGTGTAATGGATAAAACAGGTCTTGTTTTTGAAATTAAAGACAATATGTGCTTAATAAAAGAAAGCAATACCAGCACTGAAATTTATGCAATACCGGGTGCTAAATTTGCTATTGGCACAAAAATACAGTTCAAAGGCGTTAAAATTGAATGCATTACTACGCCTTGCTACAATAAAGTAGAATGCTTTAAAGTAATTGAAACACCACCAACTTGTATAATGGATAAAAAAGGTGTTGTTTTCGAGATTAAGGACAATATGGCTTTAATTAGAGAGAGCAATACGAGTACAGATATTTATGCAATTAAGGACGCAAGATTCCCAGTGGGCACTGTAATTCAATTTAAAGGTCTAAAAATAAATTGCATAACTACTCCATGCTATAATACTGTAGAATGTTACAAAGTTGTAGAAACTCCTCCATGTGTAATGGATAAAAAAGGAACAGTTATAGAGATTAAAGAGAACTTGACAATAATTAAAGAAAGCACAAGTGCTGACTTATATGCCATTAAAAATGTAAAATTCGCAATTGGAACAGTTATTCAATTCAAAGGTGTAAAAGTTGAGTGTGTTACTACTCCTTGTTATAATAATGTAGAATGCTACAAAATTGTAGATGTTGTTAGTCCATGTAAGATTGATAAATATGGTATTGTTGTAAGTGGAGAAAACGATTGTGCAGGAAAGCTTTTTATACAAGAAATATCAGCAATAAGTAGTGCTAAACAATTATATTTGATTGAAAAGAATTTAATGCCTAATGGAATTGAAGCTGCAAACTTGAAACTTGGAACTAAAGTAAAATTTGGCGGATATCTTATTAAAGCCGACTCAACAAAACTATATTCATGTGGCATTGTAGGTATTGCAACTTGTTATGCTGTAAGCGAAGTGCCTGTAACTTGTACAATGGATAAAAATGGAGTTGTAGTTCCTGGAATTGATGGTTGTACTGGCAGACTATTTATTTCGGAAAACACTAATGATGGCTCGATAAAATTATATTCAGTAAAAAGCAACTTTGTTAATACTGATGGTGCCAGTACTTTAGTGCTTAAAGCCGGCGATAAAGTGAAATTTGGAGCCAATCCTAATGCTAACGAAGGAAGTTCTATACTTTGTCCAACCGCAGGAGTAGCTACTTGTTATCAAGTTTTAGCCAGTGAAAATTCGTATTCATTGTCTGGCAAAGTAATGGCAGGTGTAGACTTGCTAAAAAATGGCATCACTTATTTGTTTAAAAAAGGTGACACAAAAGCCTCAGCAACTAATAAAATATCAAATGGTTATTTCAAATTTTACAATTTACCCGCAGGAGAATATACAGTTTATGTAGTTCCAAGTTTTGATGGAAATAAATCATTTATGCCTACTTTCTATCCAAATAAATTCTCATTTGCAGAGGCTGAATATGTTAAATTATCAACCAATGTTTTGGATTTGGTTGTTACTTTAAATAAATATGATTTACCAAAAGGAGCTGGAAGGATTACCGGAAAATTACTTTATGAAAACGGCGCATTGAAAGACAGTGTCATAGCTACTAATGGTTTAGAAAGTCCTTTGAAGGAAAATTCAAGCGATTTAGCATCTTTTACACCTATCACATTGGTTAATGATTTTAATGAACCTGTAGCGTGGGCTATTTCTGATTTTGATGGAAACTTTGCTTTCGAGTCTATACCTCTCGATAGTTATTTAGTGTCATCTGAAACGGCCTCAGCCAAAGGAGCTTCACTTGCTATTTTAAATTCAAGTACAACTGAAATAAATACAAACGTTGTTTTAAGAAGTCCTGAAAACGCAACTTCCTTAAACAACAATAAAGCTTCAGTACTAAGCATTTATCCAAATCCAGCTTCAAGTAAGGTAGTAATAACTCTAAAGGAAAGTGGACAGATACAAATATTTAATGCTATTGGCCAAGTAGTATTGTCTAAATCATTAAAAGAAGGTAGAAACACTTTAGATGTTAGCTCATTAGATAAAGGCGTTTGTTTCTTGAAAATTGGAAATAGCACATATAAATTATTTAAAGAATAGCATAGAAAACAACTAGCGGTATTGCAAAAAAAGCAATACCGCTAAACAATTAAAAATTTAATTTTTGAATAATCTGAAATAAGAAAGAATCGAAAATTGAATTGAACATAAACCGCAAACATGAAAATTATTTTTAAATCATTATTAATCATTACAATATCATTTACTTTCTGGTCTTGTAAAAATTATGATGATGAATTAGGAAATTTTAATAATTTCACCCCAAACGATTTATTTGGCGTTTGGACTGATACCTTAAAATCCGGCACTACGGGGAGAACCGTTAATGTATTAACTTTCAATCCAAACGGCACATTTGTTTCGGGTACTAATTCCTATGGTGTGTATAGTGGACAAAAAAGCAATGATTTATCCGGCTATTTTGAATATTACGGCAACTATGTTTTAAGTATAAAGAACATCTATTTTAAATCGCAGCAATCGATATCGTGGGATAGTTTTACAGGAGGTAACCCTATAAAAACACAAAAAGATCAAGTAATTTTTGAATCGTGTACCTATAAAATTTCAAATGATACGCTGAATATCAGTTATATAACTTATCCGGCAGATGCACCGGTTGCGACTAAACGACAATATAAAAGAATAGAAAAATTTCAATGAAAAAGTGGTTGGCTTTTGCTTTGTTGATAGGCTTGTTTTCGTGTAATAATGAAATAAACACAAACATCAAGCAACAAAAAGTTTATTTCGAAGTGCATCATGCAAATTTTGCTTGGATAGTCTACAACAATGGTATAATGATAGATTCAGCAGGGAACGTAAAATCGTTTGATCTGAAAAGTATAAACGAATGGGAATATCCTGATGATAAAGGAAAAATAAGCGCTGAAGCAATAGCTAACAATTACAAACGCTGTACTTCATTGCTTACAAAAATTGACATGGATAGTTTAAAGTATTATGTAAATAAAATTTCAAAAGCCGCAAAAGGAACTTTAAGTAAGCCAGAATCAATCATGGCTGATGCCGGCATAACTGAATATATTGCTTATATTTACGATAGTAAAACCAATTTATATCAAAAGGTATTATTATTCCAATGGGGTGATAATCAGATAACAAATAAATCAAAAGAAGCAGATGAAATTTATAGATGGCTCTATAGAATTTCGCAAAACATAAAAAAATAATTTGAATAAATGTTTTATAATTTTGATCGTGATAGTTTTTTGAAATGAAAAATTTTTTGTTTACAAAAGGGAACTCTTCAGTTTAAGACTGAAGAGTTTTTTTGTTAAAGTTTACTGCATAGTACAGAAATTTCAAAGCTGAAACAAACAAAGGAATTCCCATAACAATATAAAATACAGCCAGATACTCAAAAGGGATTAGTCCTGTTTTTCTCACCATAATGCCCACACTTATCATTAAAACCATCATAAAATAGCTTCGTAAATTAAAAAATGCATAAAAAGGAATTCGTTTTTCGGACATAGAGCTGATACGAGTTATATGTTTATCGCTTATTTCTGAGAACAAAAACAGGTAAAACAGGACTCCAAAAACAAAGGCAATAATTAATTTCAACAATAGATTAGCCGGAAATTCAACAATACCCATAATTCCCCTGGTTAATAACATACCACCTGCAAAAGTCCATAAAACAGTGGCACAAAACATCAACCCTCTATTTGAAACATGTGGAATAAGTGTTAATATGTTAATCCTTTTTATATTCATAATTCTATATTTAATCTCAAAAATAATACAATATTTTCGATTAATGTAGCTATCAGCAAAAAACGATTTTTCGTAAATGGGTTTTTTTCACTACTTTTGTATCAAAATGCAAAGCAATGATTTTTGACATAAATTACTTTGGATACATAGCCGGTTTCTTGTCAGCTATATCTCAATTCCCTCAAGCCTACAAAGTTATAAAAACGGGCGATACACATAGCATTTCGTTGGGGATGTATTCAATAATGACTTTGGGGATTTTATTTTGGTTTATTTACGGTGTTTTGCTTGTAAATTGGCCTATGATTTTAGCGAATGGTATTTGTATAATTCCTTCAATTTATATTCTTTTCATTACAATTCGAAATTTGTATTTAAAAAAACAAAAATAGTTATGAAACGAGCTTAACAGATAAACTTTGATATACTTAGAAATGTTTTTATGTGCAAGCCTGTTCCGATGTTTAGGAGTTCCATATAACAAATTAAAATAAATTACAACTAGTTGAAACTCCTTGAAGAATATATACCGATAGCTAACAGGATTAGGATACTCAAGGAGCTGATTATTAATTACTAACTAAATATCTGAGCCCTTTATTCCCTTTCTTATTCCCCCTTTAGGGGGTTAGGGGGCAGGTACAAAAAAACAATTATGCCGATGAAACATATTCAAATTATTAATGGACCAAATCTAAATCTACTAGGTAAAAGAGAACCAACGGTTTATGGAAATCAATCATTTGAAGCATATTTTGATGTTTTAAAAACAAAATTTCCGACCTGTGAAATGTTTTATTTCCAGTCGAATACCGAAGGCGCAATAATTGATAAAATTCATGAAGTAGGTTTTACTTACGATGCAATAATTATTAATGCAGGAGCTTACACGCATACTTCTGTGGCCATAGCCGATGCAATTAGAGCAATTACAACACCAGTTATTGAAGTTCATATATCCAATGTTTTCAAACGGGAAGCATTTCGGCATCATTCCTATTTAAGCGAAGTATGCAAAGGTTGCATAGTTGGTTTTGGACTCGATTCGTACCGACTAGCAATAGACTCGGTCTTGAATGCTTAATTGTATTTACAAAACGATATTTAAAATATTAAATTAAACTTTTTACAACATATTTATTTTATGCCAAAATCAACAAAAATCGTTGCTACTATTAGCGATAAAAATTGTGAAATAGACTTTATCAGAGAACTTTACATAGAAGGAATGAATGTTGTGCGGATGAATTCTGCACATTTACAAAGCGAAGGATTTCTGAAAATCATCAACAATGTACGAGCGGTAAGTAAACACATTGCCCTATTAATGGATACCAAAGGACCTGAAGTGAGAACAACTATTGCCGAAAATGATGCCATAGAAATAAAAACCGGCGATATGCTTAAAGTTGTAGGGAATCCTGAACTAGTTTCTACAATTCATTGCATTTCAGTAAATTATCCATTTTTTGTTCGCGATTTGCATGTAGGAGATGATATACTTTTTGATGATGGAGAAATTGACCTTAAAGTTGAATCGAAAACCGATGATTACTTGCTTTGTAAAGCATTGAATGATGGCACCTTAGGCAGTCGTAAAAGTGTAAACGTTCCGGGAGTTCGTATTAATTTACCTTCACTTACTGAGCGCGACAGACAAAATATCCTCTTTGCCATTGAAAATAATCTCGATTTTATTGCTCACTCATTTGTACGCAACAAACATGATTTGTTGGATATTCAAAAAATACTCGATGAACATAAAAGTCCAATAAAAATTATTTCTAAAATTGAAAATCAGGAAGGTGTTGATAATATTGACGAAATACTTCAATATACTTATGGAGTAATGATTGCCCGTGGTGATTTAGGAATTGAAGTTGCTCAGGAAAAAATACCGGGAATTCAACGACGACTCATACGTAAATGCGTAAAAGCCAAAAAACCTGTTATTGTGGCAACGCAAATGCTACACACCATGATAAAGAACCCACGCCCAACGCGTGCTGAGGTTACTGATATTGCCAATGCAATTTATTACCGTACAGATGCTTTGATGCTTAGCGGCGAAACTGCTTATGGCAAATATCCGGTGGAAGCTGTGAGAACCATGGCCAAAATAGCTAAAGAAGCTGAATTGACAAAAATGTCGGAAAATGATATTCCTATTGACATCAGCACCAACGACTTAACGTCATTTCTTTGTAATGCAGCAGTTGATACAAACGAAAAATTAGGTACCAAAGCAATAATTACCGACACTTACAGCGGACGTACAGCGCGTTATTTAGCGGCTTACAGGGGTGTAAATCCTATATTAGCTATCTGTTATCATGAGCGATCAACGCGCGAATTAGCCCTTTCATACGGGGTATTTCCCATATATAAAGAAAGCAAAGGAAACACACAACAATATTTTATTGAAGCACTTAAAGACTTAATTAGCAATGGTTGGGTTGAGAATGAAGATTCAGTTTGTTATTTAAGCGGTAGCTTTGGCGAAGGCTTTGGAACAACTTTCTTGGAAGTAAATCAGGTCAATAAAATTTTAGAAGCACGCGGACAGTATTTGTTACCAAATTTCTGAAAAAAAGAATATTTATTCAGAGGTGTTTAAAATCATTAAACACCTCTTTTTTTTTCAATATAAGACCTAATATTTAAAACTTTTTTCAAACTTCATCGTTAAACCATTCTAGTATTAATTAGTCTAAACTCAAATATAATTTAACTCACATAATTAATGAAAAAGATTTCGATTTTCCTTGTTTTAATTTTCCTAGTTTCTCCAATTTTTGCTTTGTACACAATTAAAGGTAAAATAATTGACGCAGGCACTGAACAACCCCTCGACTTTGTAAATATTGCCTTATTAAAACCAAACAGTGAAATTCCAACAGTAGGTATAACTTCGGATAATAAAGGAGCTTTTGTTCTTCCTCAGGTTACCAACGGAAAATACACCTTACGTGTAAGTTTTGTTGGTTATAATACCATTAACATACCACTAAATGTTAACTCAAATGAGCTGAATTTAGGAATAATTAAACTAATAGAAGACAGTAAAGCATTGTCAGAGATTGAAGTATTGGGACAAGGCTCACAAATGACATTCGACATTGATAAAAAAGTATTTACTGTAGATAAAAATATTGCCGCCGCCGGAGGTTCTGCTTCGGATGTGTTGCAAAACATTCCATCGGTTGATGTTGATGGCGAGGGTAATGTTTCGTTACGCAACAGCAGCAGTGTGGAAGTTTGGATCAATGGAAAACCATCGGGACTTACTGCCGATAATCGTGCACAGGTATTGCAACAAATGCCTGCCGAAAGTATTGATAAAGTTGAAGTTATGACTAACCCTTCGGCTAAATTTAAACCGGAAGGAACTTCGGGGATCATTAATATTGTTTTGAAGAAAAACCGCAAAGCCGGTTATTACGGTAGTTTATCGGCCGGACTAATGTATGTGGATGGTTCAAAACCTACCGGTACTTTAGGTGCAAATATAAATTATAGTAGCTCAAAAATTGATGCATATTTGAATATTGGTTATAGAGCTATGGATTTTACAGGTGGAGGATATAGTAATAGGTTTGGGTTGAATGGTACAGATACTATTTCAATTTTAAAACAAACGCAAACTATGAATAGGGGTTATAGTGGCCTTTTTGGACGTGGTGGCATTGATTATCATTTAAATGACAAGCATACTTTAAGTGTTTCAAGTTTCGGTATGTTGGGAAGTGGTTATTCAAGTACAAATATTGACTATAGTTTTAAAAATTTATTGCCGGTAAGCACAAGAAATTATAATCGTTTAAACACTGGTGATGGCACA
This sequence comes from Paludibacter jiangxiensis, assembly GCA_945870155.1. Classification (GTDB taxonomy): domain Bacteria; phylum Bacteroidota; class Bacteroidia; order Bacteroidales; family Paludibacteraceae; genus Paludibacter; species Paludibacter jiangxiensis_A. The sequence continues at coordinate 60,261 of CAMBSB010000003.1, forward strand.
CGTCCCAGTTTAAGTGTAAGTTTTGATTATAAGTACGATATTGACAAATTAGGTTCTAACCTGATGGTTGATTTAACTCTATCAAATCACAGTCGTACAAGCAATGAGCATATTATTCAAACCGAAAACCCATCTAACACAAAGAGCTCAGATTATACTCAAAGCTATGAGGGGAATAATAACGAAACAGAATTCAAACTGGATTATACTAAAAAATTCAGTGAAAAAACCAGGATGGAATTGGGTGTAAATTCAACTTTCGAAAAACGTGAAAGTCCTTCGGAAGCTTTTGATAATTTAAAAAATCAGGAAAAAAAGGAGTATTTCAATAAATTCATTCAATCGGAAAATATAAATGCAGCTTATGCAACTTTCGGCAGTCGCATTGGAAACCTGAGCTATCAGGGAGGCTTAAGAGCTGAGTATTTTCAACAAGATTGGACAAATACATACTATCAAAATAATTTGCCAAAAACAGATGTAGGAACTCCGGTAAATAAATTGCAACTTTTCCCAAGTGCATTTTTATCATACACTTTGCCCAAAAAAGATGAACTTCAATTAAACATTACCCGTCGTATTCGCCGACCTCATGGCAGAGATATTAATCCATTCAGAATGTATTCTGACTCAACAAATATATCATACGGTAACCCGACTCTTCTTCCGGAAATTACAACGGCATTTGAATTTAATTATCTCAAAACCTGGGAGAATCATTCTTTATCATCCTCGGCTTACTACCGTTTTACAGACGATGTGATGCAAAACGTGCAGTACTTTAACAATAATACCATGGAAAATACCACCATGAATGTGTCAAAGTCGAGTAATATAGGATTGGAATTGGTGGCAAAAAACAGGTTCTTTAAAATTATTAACCTTACGTCATCACTTAATCTGTATTACAACAGATTGGATTCGAGCAGTTATATCAGCATTTACAATCCGGCTATTGTTACCGCCATACCTGAAAAAGAACTGTTTAGCTGGAACATCCGTTCTATGGCCAATATTATTTTAGGCAAAAACACTTTTCTACAGTTAAGTGGCGACTATTCGGCTCCGCGCCTAATTGCTCAAGGAAAAGAAACAGCCAGTTATGCCTTTGATTTGGGATTGCGACAAACATTAATGAATAAAAACCTGAGTTTAAATTTAATGGTGCGAGATATTTTCAATACACGCAGACGTAGCACAACAATTAATGGAGCCGGTTTTTATCAAAAATCAGAATCGTATATGATGGGTAGAATGATAGGACTGACAGCGACTTATAATTTTGGAAATATGAAACCAAAACAAACCGAAACAAAGAAGAATTCTAGCGATATGAATATGGATGGGGGAATGGATTAAAGAAGATTTGAGGTTTGAAGAGTTGAGAGTTTGAGGGATGAGGGATGAGGAGTTTCGGGATGACTGAGTTCCGACTCAGTCAATTATTAGTTTGAAGTTTGTTACTTTTCATTTTCACATTCTTACATTATTCACACTTCTCATCAAGTCTATAGTCTTTGTTCTTTATTCTTTATTCTTTATTCTATTTCGCATTTAATCAATTGTAAATCTTTCAATTGTACATTTAAAATTTCAATTGTCTTCTTCTAAATTCGGCACAAACAAGTGCAGTGGCAACACCAACATTTAATGATTCGGAGGTTGGTTCATTTATAGGAAAGTTAGGTATCAACAAGCGATTGTTAACTAACTTTTCTATGTTTTCGGATATCCCATTTCCTTCATTGCCCATTACAATTATACCAATGGGGGTTAAAGCTTGGTTGTAAATATCATTTCCATCCATAAAGGTTCCATAAACAGGGATATTTGCAGGCAGCTTAGATAAGAATAAATTTAAATCGACATAATGTACTTTTACACGACTCAATGCGCCCATGGAAGCTTGAACGGCTTTTGGGCTGTAAGCATCCACGGTTAATAAAGAGCAATAAATATTATGAATTCCAAACCAATCAGCAATTCGAATGATTGTACCAAAATTTCCGGGATCTTGAATATTGTCAAGAGCCAAACACAATTCATTCGAAAAGTCAACACCTGATATGTCGTAGATATTCTTTTTAAAAACAGCCAAAACGCCTTGAGGTGTTTTTTGATTCGAAATTTTATTAATTTCTTCGTCCGAAACTATTTGTATGTCACACGATATAAAGGATTTATACTCAATAGCCCAATTTGATGTGGCAAAAACTTGATGAGCATTAAAACTTTTCGATAAATCCAACACTAATTTTGTTCCTTCGGCAACAAACAAGCCTAATTCATCGCGAAATTTCTTTTGCGATAAAGAAGAAATGAGTTTAATTTGGTTTTTTGATAACAATTTTTTTGTGGTTAAATGTGTTGAAAAACTATTATAAATCTTGCTTTAAGCAACAAAACTAACAAAGAAAGTTGTAAACTCAAAAAAAACAGGACATTTAAAGTAGATATATTCAAAAATAAATCTAAAAAAGGATTTTCTTAATAATAATATTGTCAATTTAAAGTATATTTGCATGACTAAAAACCTATTCAATTTAAATGAGTCATAAATTCAAAAATATTATATTATCACTTTCCATCTTCCTTTGGGCATGTAATACTACCAAACATGTTCCCGATGGCGAATATTTACTTGATAAATATAAAATTCATTCTGACATTCCCGGTTTAAATCAGGATATTTTGGAGGAGTATTTGCGTCAAACGCCCAATGCCACGGCACTTAAAGCATTAAAAATTCAACTAGCCATTTATAATATTGCCGGAAAGGACACAACAAAAAAGTTGAATAAGTTTTTTATGAAAATTGGAGAAGAACCGGTTCTTTTCAGTCAGCGACTAACGGATATCTCTACTCAACAAATCCAGAAAGTAGTTGTAAATAAGGGTTATATCGACGCAGAAGTGATTAATAAAGTACAAATTGATAACAAAAAAGTCAGGGTAGATTATTACATTAATTCTAAAAAACCTTATACAATTAACAAATATAGTGTCGACATTCAGGACTCTATTTTATTATCGGTAGCCAATGACACTTCGAAAAGTTTAATTCAAGATGGAATGTTGTTTGATGTTGATGTTTTTGATGAGGAACGCCAACGAGTGACAACAAGTGTTAGAGAAATAGGCTTTTACAATTTCAACAAGGAGTATTTGGTTTATACTGCCGATAGCACTTTGTCATCGCATAAAATTAATTTGAACCTCGATTTGAATACATTTTTAAAACAGAATAAAGATTCTGTAAAAAATTATGTATTTACACAATTTAAAATTGGCAAGGTAATTTTTAATACCAACCTTATTAATAACCAGAATTCAGCTAACTTTAACTCTTCAAGTCTTGACACTACACAATTCAAAGATTTTATTTTAATAAGCCCAAAGGAAAAGTTTATTGATTTTAAAACATTGATTTTCAATACTTATATAAGTCCGAACACCTATTTCAATGACAAAGATGTTGAAAAAACTTACTCGGCATTAAACTCTTTAGGCCCGGTTAAATACGTAACTATCAGCTTTGTGGAAATGCCTAACAACACCCTCGATTGCATGATCAATATTATTCCGGCTAAAACAGTTTCGTTAAGTGCCGAAATTGAAGGAACTTACACCGGAGGTTATTGGGGAGGTGCTTTTAAACTTGGTACAGTGAATAAAAACGCCTTTAATGGTGCCGAAATTCTTTCAATTCAAGGGCGTTTAGCTACCGAATGGCAATCGGGAATATGGGCACAGGAATATGGAGCTCAGGTAGGATTAAAAATACCACGTTTTCTATTTCCTATCGGTAATTTTGATTTTAAACGAAGCATACATGCCAATACCGAATTTACTTCGGATTTAAGTTATCAATTCCGTCCTTCAGAATTTACAGCAAGTAATATTAGTGCAGGCACAAGTTATAGTTGGGACAGATCGAAATACAAACACAATTTTGAGCTTTTCAACCTGAGTTTGATGAATTTTGATTTGGATCAACAATTTATTACAAACTATATTGACACTAAAAAGTACAATATACATAATTACGAAAGCAGGTTTATACTAAGAATGGGTTATAAGGGTTCATTCAGTAATTTTAATCCAAACCGTCCGAGTAGAAATTATTCCACTTACAGGTATAGCTTTGAATCGGCTGGAAATTTGCTTTATGGATTAAATAAACTGTTGTACTCCAAGCCTTCCTTTGATGGAAATTATAAAATATTTAATATCGCTTATGCTCAATATGTTAGAGGCGAGTATAATACTTCATACAATCAGATTATTGACAAAAACAATCGTTTTGTATATCATTTAGGTTTGGGTTTAGGACTACCTTATGGCAATGCCGATGTTTTGCCCTTTGAAAGAAGATTTTACAGCGGTGGTGCAAATAGTGTTAGAGGTTGGAGCGAAACACAACTCGGACCCGGTAAATACAAAAGAATCAGCAATGTAAAAATTCGGGATTATAATCAGGTGGGCGATATAAAGCTTGATTTAAACATGGAATACCGGGCAAAACTATTTTGGTTTTTTGAAGGAGCATTGTTTTTAGATGCCGGCAATGTTTGGACAATGAAGCAATACGACGAACAACCGGGTGGAGAATTCCGTTTCGATTCGTTTATAAATCAAATTGCTATAGCTTATGGAGCCGGATTACGTATGGATTTTTCATTCTTTATAGTTCGTTTTGATATGGGTATCAGGCTATTCGATCCGGTTTTAATACGAACAGAACAATGGAGAATTAAACCAGGGTCAGATGATTTTGCGTTCCATATTGGAATAGGATATCCATTTTAAAATAATTCTTCACGCTGTTTAAGCTTATTGGGTAACTTGATTTTTTTTGGTTTCTTAGGTTTTTCTTCGCCAAGTAAATTAAAAGTCAGCCGGTGAAAGGTTGTAGTACCATATAATTTAATTGCCTCTCTATGCTTCATGGTTGGATATGCTTTGTTTTTATTCCAATCGTACACCGGAAATCTTACGTGCAAAGCTTCCATTATTTCATCTCTGTGTGTTTTGGCCAATACCGAAGCCGCTGCAATAGAAAGAAATTTACTATCGCCTTTTACTAAGGTTTTATGCGGAATATCACGGTAGGGTTTAAACCTATTGCCATCCACTATAATAAATTCCGGACTTATATCTAGCTTATCCATAGCTCTTTGCATAGCTAAAATGGAAGCATTTAGAATATTGATTTTATCTATTTCGTTGTTATCAACTTCGGCTACAGCCCATACCAAAGCTTGACTTTCAATGATTGGACGTAATTTATTGCGAACTTTTTCGGTAAGAAGTTTTGAATCGTTCAGTTCAGGGCAATAAAAATCGGGCGGAAGTATAACTGCCGCAGCAACCACCGGACCGGCCAGGCAGCCTCTTCCTGCTTCATCGCATCCACATTCAAGTAAAAAAGTTGAAAACCTGCTTGATAATACGTTCATGATTTTAATTGAAAAAAGATGGACTTCTTTTTATATTTTTTAATTCTATTCCTCTTTTTTGTTTTTTTGTGGCAAAATCTCCCTTGTTTTTACTTCCTCCCAAAGTTTAGGAGCTAAATTCATAATGGGTTTATGCAAAAACGAATCGGCCTTGGTTTCAGGACTTACAAAGTTAAACTTACTGTCGATTACGTTAAACACTATCATTAATACACTCATAATCAAAGCATATTTCAAACCACCAAATAGTCCACCCAAAAATTTATTTAAGCCACCCAATGCAATTGAATCGAAAAGCTTGTCCAACGAACTGGCAATAAATAATAAAACAATGGCAATAGCCACGAAAACAACAATATAAGCTACCGGTTGAGCAATTCTTAGTGAAAAATCAAAACTCTGTACCAATATATTCGAAACCAAGGGTGAAAATAATTTAGCGCCATAAATTCCTAAAATTATTGCCAATAAAGAAGCCAATTCTTTTATCAATCCCTTAAACATTCCAAGTATAAAACCTATAACAATAGGTATAATAATTACCAAATCAATTGAATTCATAATGCTTTAGTTTTTTGCAAAGATAATTAAAAAACTTATTTTCAGTTATTTTCAGCATAAAATTCTATTGAACCAACTTAACATTTCATCCGTCACAAATTCAAATTGTTAAATATCAAGAAGAGCTTAATTGGTCTTGGGCAAATAACAAATGAATTATACGCCTCTTTTTCAATGATATATGAATATTAAACAAATATATTCTGTAGATTGAATCATGATTTAAATTTCTGGCACAAGATTTGGACTACAAGAGAAAATGAAATTTATTACAAGAATATATACCAAACCAATTTTTCAACAATTAAAAATTATTTATTATGAAAACAAAAATTGCAAGCATGTTAGTGGTTTTGTTTATTACAACTTCCGCTCAACTTTGGGGACAGAGAAACATTAAAGTAGAAGCTTATAACAACGATATAAGTTATAATCTCGATTTACAAGCTGTAGCATCACTTTTTGGAGATTCAAAAGATTTGGAAGATTTCGAATATCGTTTGAATGATTACGATTCACAAATCTCAAATCTTGATTTAAACTCAGATGGACAGGTAGATTATTTAAGGGTAATTGAAACATCCGAAAACAATGTACATTTAATAGTGATACAAGCCGTACTCGACAGGGATGTTTTTCAGGATGTGGCTTCTATAGTTGTTGAACGCGACAGATACAGAAGATCATACATTCAAATTATTGGCGATCCTTATATGTATGGAACAAACTATATAATTGAGCCTTACTATTATCGTACTCCTTTTATAGTTTCGTGGTTTTGGACTCCCAGATACAGAAGTTATTTTTCGCCTTACTATTACGGATATTATCCCAGGTATTACAGATATCGTCACCCTTTAGAAATTAATATCTATTTAACCAAAATACATCGACACATAAACTACGATCACCAGTATCGATATACCGAAACAAGAAGAAATAATTATTCTTCACATTTACATAACTCTATCGGAAGAAATGATTATGGAACCAGATATCCTGAACGAAATTTCAGCCAACGAAACAACAATAGCCGCAACCGCGAAGATATGGATCGCCGCTATCAATCGAATAAAGATGGTTCAAGAATTAACAAATCGGATGAAAGAGATAACCGCAGGATAAGTTCCGACAGCAAAACCGAAAGAGGTTCAAGAAGTACAAATGATGATATATACAATGGTTCAAGAAATGATAGCAGAAATACAAATAGCTCAAGAAACTCATCGGATAATATTTATAGTAGACCAAGTAACGACAATAGAGTAAATGGCTCAAGAAACTCGAACACTGAAGGTAGAAGCAAGATTGATAATTCAACTATAAATAAACGAGGAACTAACAACGAAGCTTCGGAAAGCAGAAACAACAGCTATAACCAACGCGAAACAGAACAAAGCAGATCGACCAGAGTTACTGCACCCGAATCAAGAAGAAATGCTGAAACACCAACACCCAGAGTAACTAGGGAATCGAATACAAGAGTATCAGCACCAGCCAGAACCAGCGAACAAAAAGTAGAAAGAAGAAGCACTGAACGCAGTGCCCAACCAAGTAGAAGTGAATCAAAAAGCACTAATAATACTAGAAGTGATAGCAAAAATGACTCAAAAAGCGATAGCAGAAGCGATTCAAGAAGATAAAAAATAATCAATTATGCAAAATCTGTTTGTTACAACATAATTGTATTTAAAAGCCACTAATTTTCTTTAGTGGCTTTTTTATGTAAAACTGATTCATAGAGGAAAATACATTATTACATAATCTCAATCACTTAATATTATTGCTGTACTACTAATATTCGCCATAAATTTGATAAACTAACAACCTAAATAGCACATAAACAAATACTCAAAAGACAAAAGAACTAAAATAAAAGTGCAGTGGCTTGATAATCAAAAAATATATGTCTCAATTTAAAACAATAGGCAATGAAAAAAAAAATCTTAATTATAAAATTCATTGGCTTAAATCATTAAATATGTACTTAAAACCACATATCCCTTTGAAGATAGATAAAACAAGGGTTTATTAAAACTTAGAGAAGGAGTAAAAAAATTTGCTCCTTTTTTTTATATTAATGTTTGATGTTTAAAAATAATTATTAACTTTGAGGGCTTAATTAAGTGAAAATATAAAACATATCACTTAAACAGAAAAGCTTCATATATACAGTTAACTAACTATATACTAAAATTTTGTGGAAATACTAAGTAAACTAAGTATATTTATGAGTTAGCAGCAAGCCGAAAAAAAAGAAAGACAAAGAATGGAATAGCGTATAAGAAAATTATCTCTATTAAAAAAACATCGCAACCAAAAACAATATTATGAAAAGAACAAGTTTACTTATTTTGTCAATCACCCTTTGGGCAATTACTGGAAGTCTTTTTGGACAAGCCAAAAAACCGACATTAATGATTTTACCCAGCGACAATTGGTGCGAACAACGTTTTTTTATGACCGAATTTGACAATCAAGGAAAAAAACAAAAAGTACCTAATTACAAACAAGTTTTTCAAGAAGATACAGAAATTAGTCAAGTAATTTCAAAAATTGGTGAATTAATGATTGAACGAGGTTTCCCGCTTAAAGATGCTGAACAGGAAATGAAAACAATAGAAATAAGAAATGAAGAAACCGCAAACACAATAAGCAAAACCAGTGGTGTGTCAATTGCAGAAAGCCCTTTGGACAAACTTCAGAACAGAACAAAAGCCGACATTCTAATTCAAATTTGGTGGAAAGTTAGTAAAACTGAGCAAGGCAAAGTGGTTTCATTTGTGCTTGAAGCATTTGATGCTTACACAAGCAAGCAAATTGCTGCTTCATCCGGAAATGGAACTCCGAACAACACAGACATTGTGCCTGTATTATTGGAGAAAGCAGTTTTAGCTAATATTGACCCATTTGCATCTCAATTACAACTGCATTTCGATGATATGTTCAAAAATGGAAGGGAAATAATGCTGACAGTTAAGAAGTGGAATAGTTGTGACAAAAACATGGAAACTGAAATAAATGGAAAAGAAATAACCGATTACATTAATAACTGGATGAAGGATAACACCGTAAACAAAAGATTTACGATGTCAGATGCCACTGAAAATATTATTCGTTTCGACCAAGTGCGCATTCCATTATATAATGTTTATAACGATCCAATAGATGCCCGACAATTCGCCAAAGGTTTACAGCAATACCTGAAAGCTACACCATTTAATTTTGAGGTAAAACTAATGACTCGTGGACTGGGAGAAGCAATTCTGGTTTTAGGTGAAAAATAATTCAACAGCAAACAATAGTGTATAATCATATAATTTGATAGAATATGAAAACAGTAATATTAACAATAGCTCCTACAGGAACAAATAGTGATCATTATAGACTTTATTTAGATGACAAAACAATAAATAGAGAAATAAAAACTTTGACTATTGTTTTAGAAAATGAAGTAATTGAAATTATAGATGCACTAGCAACATATATAAATTACGGAAATCTTTCTCATCCTACTATCCATAAATGGATTATTGATAATAATTTGACTAATACGCCACCACGTAAACCAGCCAAACTAATATTTTCTTTAACTATTGAAGGAAGTAGTCATAGATATAAGTTTTATCCTGATCAAGCAAATCTAATGAATCTACACTAATCATGCTCGGGCATATGCCGTAAAATAACAATGATATAAAAATTCGTTATCAATACAATATAAATTAAGAAAACTATATGAAAAAGTTCATTTTCATGTCATTACTTTTTGCTCTTAATACTTTACAAGCTCAAAAAAAACATGACTATCACCCTGAATTTGAAGAGATAGTAAATAGAGCTGATTCTGTTAATTTTAAAATTAAAGACCATAAAACAGCGATTGAAATATATAAAAGTGTAATTAATACAAATGGCGACTTTGAAGATTTATTAAGATGTAAGTTAAGTTCTTATAAGGCTTTAAGTCGGATTTTTCAGAATACAGATTTCGATGGACATGATTTTAATTTAGCTTATATGTACTTAAAAAAAGCAGTTGAAGCACGTGATATTTATCGTATTAAAGCTGGATTTAAAACAAAAATTACTTCTGAAACTGACGATTTAGCAAGAGATATGGCCAAATTAGTAGAAAGATACCCTGGTTGTGAAAATGGCACATATGTAAGTGCATCAGTAAAAGTTGATGAAAAAGTAAAAGTACAACCTGTTGAAAATAAAAAAAATATTGAAAATTCAATTGTAACAGAAATAGAAATTAAAAAAGATATGGCTATTACAAGTACACAAAGTTCCACTAATACAGATAAAACAGTTAGTATCACTGTTAGTGGAAGCGGTAAAACACAAGATGAAGCTAAACAATCGGCACTTCGATCAGCAATTGAACAAGCATTTGGGGCTTTTATTTCTGCTAAAACAGAAATCCTTAACGACCAAGTTATTTCAGACCAAATTACTTCTGTGGCAAGTGGTAATATTCAGTCTTTTGATATTTTAAATGCGGCACAATTACCTGATGGTATTTGGGGTGTAATGCTTAAAGTATTAGTGTCTATAGATAAACTTTCTAGTTTTGTTCAAGCTAAAGGAGTTACTATTGAAATAAAAGGTGGACTGTTTGCATTAAATATAAAACAACAAATTATGAATGAGAATGCAGAGTTTAGAGCAGTTTGTGATATGGTAGCTCTATTACACGAGCCAATGCAGACAGCATTTGATTATACTATAATAAGTGGGGAGCCACAATCTAAAGATACAGAGAGTAAAAACTGGGAAATTACTTTAAAAGTTTCTGCAACTACAAATAAGAATATGGATTTTTGTGCTGATTACTGTATTAAGACATTGTCTGCACTAAGTTTATCTACAGATGAAGCTTTAACTTATAGAGCTTTAAATAAAAATATTTTCCAAGTAGTGATAAAATATAATGGTCGTACTAATTATAATGGTCAAACTACAAACTTCATTTTAAGAAATCAAGCCAGCATTAATGTATTAAAGATGTTAGCAAATAATTGGGATTTCTATACAAGATTATTTACAGTGCAATCAGGCATGGATGAATCAAACGGTAACGGAAATGGTGAAATCTTTAATTTTAGTAATATCTATAATCATCCTTATTCAAACGAAGAAACATATGAAATTAACTTTTTATCTACAGGGCAACAGGCAGCGACTTTTTCATGGCAAGATAAACGAACCCTTGCCCAAATAGAACAAATGACTGGTTATACAGTAAAACCAAGAGGCGTTGTTTCACAATTTAAACGGGGGGTTTGTCGTTTATGAAAAAAATGGAAATTTCTTTATTGCTTCAATAATAAATTTAGAAAAATGGAAATTTCCGGGTACAACAGCAAAAACTGCTTTTGACGAACTTGTTATAAATGTTTTAGTGATATGCTTTTGCCTACAAAAGAAGAATCAAAAACAATTTATTTAAATTTAATAAAGTATGGAGTGGGTGGTTTTCAACCTAACTATTATTGGAGTTTCAGCGAGTACTATTACGATAGTGCCAGAGCTTGGGAGCAGATTTCGTCTATAACCAGCGGTAGTAGATCCCCCTCTCCAAAAGTTTGAAGAGCTATGTATGAACTGTTCGAGCATTTTAACGAAAATATAAAACGTATTTTTTATGAAACTACAAGACTTTCTTTCTGTGCAGTTGGGTCTTTTAGAAAAACAAAACATAATAAACTAAAACATAAAATTATGATACACTATGCAAGAACTTATGGGTCAATCCATCACCCCAATAATTTGATAGAAGCTTGGAAATATCCGACTGCCCCAGTTTTGGATTCATTTGGAGTCACTATTCCAGAGCAAAACAAAACCTTTGGATTGGAAGAATTTAATTTTAATCCTTTATATCTCAATGAAAAAATTGCTTACATACCGTGTTATGGTACTGTACGATTTTATCCTCGTCTATTTATTGAAGAGCTAAGATTGATATACAGAGTAAAAGATACATGTTATTGTCATTATGCTACTTTATTCAATATAGTATCATTTAACAATAATGAAATTGTGAATTTGAGGCAAATAATTAATCCTGAATTAAATCAAATTTATTTTAGTCAAGAATCTCAAGGATTTTTCGGTGCAGATTTTACGACATTCCAACGTAAAATTCAAGAAATGTACGATTCAAATTCTATCGCAGATAATCAAAACGATAATTCTTTTTTAGTGAATGTAAAATATGAACGTATTGAAATATTGGATAAACCTATTTATTGTAAGTTAAATTCGCATTATGCTGCTCAATGGAAAATAAATGTTGAATATCCATGCATTTGTAAATAAATAAACGCATCAGTATAGAATTAGTTATGAATAAAATCAAATTTATTTTTGTGGGGCTTACAATGTTTATTTTTGTGAATGCCCAATCATTCAATGAAGATAAAACCACATTTGCCAACTTTCTAAAACGAATGTACACAGCATCTGCATTTGAAGGCGTAAAAGTGGTAGATGATTATGACCATCAGTATTTAATATCGGTACTTACGCTCGAAAAAGCAAAATATGCCAGTAATCCATCAGCTATGGATAGAGTGGCACAAGTAAAAGCACAGTCGCAAGCCAATACGTTTATAAATGGTGCTACAATAAGTTCCGATTTAATAATCAAAACAACTGAGCAAAAATCCAAAGACTCTACTTCGGTTTTAGTCGAAACCATAGAATCGATAAAACAAAATGCTATGGGTTTTACTCGTGGTTTAGAATTGCTTACAAACTTTGAAAATTCCGATGGTAAACGATTGGTTTATATTTACATGAGAGAAATGAAGACAGAAAAATATTGATTAATCACGCTTGTCCTTGCGGATATATCTAATTTATATTTATGCACATAATGTGAGGTGCGCGCCAGATGGGAAATAAGCAGACCTTACCAACGAGAGTAAAAGCATTTACAGTGTACTGGTTTTCAAATCAATAACTTACATTAAACCCAATATTAAAATTCGTAGGTGGCATGGGATAGCCATAGTTTATTTCGTATTTTTGATTTAGCAAATTATTCGCCATAAAAAACACATCGAGCATTTTAAGCGGTTTAGCGGATACACGTGCGTTGAGCAAGGTATAAGTTTCAGTTATGGGCGTAAGTGTATTTGTTTGTAAGCGGGTGTAAAGCTGATCTATATGTTGTGCCGAAAGATTAAAGTTCCAGATTTTAAAATGATAGTTCAGGCTTAAATTAACTTGCTGACGTGGGGCTGCCAATACTGCTTTTTCTATATCCACAAAACTATAATTACCGTGCAACATCAATCCTTTGCTAATAAAGTATTTGCCCGAAAACTCTATACCTTTGTTATTGAAACGTCCAATATTTTGTCGCTTCATGGCTGGTGGAATACCGGATACCTGTATCAAATTTTCACCATTTACCACAAAGGCCGTTAGCTCGCATTGTAATTTGTTATCGAAAGCAGTTTGCAACCAACTCAATTCATAATTCATCATACTTTCGGGCTGTAAAAAGGCATTGGGGGCATACAAATAAAGTTCCATAATAGTTGGGTTGCGGAAACCTTTCGAAACAGAAGCTTTGAAAGAAGTTTGACTGCTCTGAATATACGAAATTCCTGCCATGGGCACAAGTGCTTTACCATAAACCGAATTGTTTTCGAGCCGTATGCCGGCACTCAATGTGAGTTTGGTAAAAAATTGTTGTTGGGTATAAGCATATACTGCCATTTCGTTGTTGGTTTTAAGCAAGTTGGCAGCTAAGCCACGGTTGGCAGTACCGCCGTATTGTTTAAAATCTGTGCCTAAGGTAAGTGTATTATTGTCGAAAAAATGAAAAGTTTCGAAAAGCATAATCCCACTGTTTCGGTCAGTTGATTGAAATCCATCCGAAAGGATGTGTTCCCCAAAATTATGATAGATTTTAAGCGAACCATCGGCTTTTTCAAATTTATTGTCAAATGACAAAGCTGCTTTTCCCCTGGTAATATCAATATTGAATGGAGCTGGAGCATAAACTGTTCCATTGTCGTTGGCATTGAATTTAGCTATACTGTAGTCGGTATTTACACTGAAGTGTTTACTGATTTCATACCCTAGTTTGGCATAAGCATTGGTGATTTTGAAATCAGTATTGGAACGTATTCCATCGGTCTGATCGTGGTTGGCTGAAACAAAAACACTTAATTTATTTTTTTTGTAACCTAATGTGCCATAATACTTTTGCGTATTGTACGAACCATAAGATGCCCCTGCATTTAACTTTAAGCCTTCGGTATTTTGTTTTTTTGTAATCAAATTAATAACTCCCGCCATGGCATTGGAACCATAAAGCAAGGAAGCAGGACCGCGTATAATTTCAACCTTTTCAATATCCGAAGCCACATAAGCATCAGCAAGCGGATGCCCGAAGATTCCCTGATATTGGGGGTGTCCATCTATCAAAACCAGAACATTCGTATTGGGCTGACTGCTAATACCTCTGATACTGATAGACCCCGAACCGCCTGTACCAACTCCAAATCCAAGCAAACTGCGTTCGGTAACAAATATGCCCGGAGTGAAAGTATTTAATGCCGGAAGCACATTCATTTGTCCACTATTTGTAATATCTTGTTTCGAAATTTGCGAAACTGAAAGTGGAACAAACCGACGAGAAATCTCAGTTTTTGAACCTGTTACTACCAACTCGGCTAGTTTTATACTATCATTTAATTTGTTTTGAGACAATATGATATTTGATGTTAAAAATAGAAAAGTGAAAATGATCAATTGTAGTTTCATATTAATAGTATGGATACTTTATTAATCCATGTAAATGTTTTGTATAAATGATTGTGTTATCAAAATTGAAATTCGTGTTACTGTATTTCAAAAAAAATTTAATCTATTTTACTCATAATCAGTTTGCCGTGTTCAATCCCTTTTATGGCAATAAGTTTATCGGACAGTTCAGTTAACTTATTCGATGGTCCTTTAACTGCAATAATTTCGAGTATTTTTTCATCCGAAATATAAAAATTTTGAATAGAAAGCACCTCGTTAACTGCATTTCTTTTTATCTCGGATAATTTAATTTGAATATCTGATTTATTAAAATTATATGTGAGTATTATAGCTCCGGCAACTATATTGTTGCATTTCCATTTTTTTTCAACAATATTTTTCTCAATCAAATTACGTATTGCTTGCGATCTGTTAGGGAACATATTCGATTGAACATACTCATCCAAGGCTTCTAATAAGTCATTTTCAAGCGAAACTCCAAATCGTACAACTGACATCGTGTTACTGTTTTAAATAAAAGTAGCACAAAGATAATAAAATGACTGGTATAAAACAATAAACTGTGAATAGAGTAGAAAGAATTAAATAACAAAAATCCCAAATATCTATATGACAGAGTCGGAACTCTGTCATATAGAAGACCCACAAAGACCCCCAACCCCCAAATGGGGGCTTTTAAGACTTGTTCTGTTAAAAACAAAACCAGAAAAACAAAACACGTTTTAATAATTACACGGATTGGAAATCGTGCGACTTGTACCTGAAACTTTTGGTTATTCCGGTTCAAACTACTATCTTTGCGGTCGATTTTTGCTAACGAAAGCAAAAACGTGTGCTTGAATACCACGTAAAAAACAAGAGAAAATGAAAAAACAAGTGTCAGTCACCTTTATGGTGCTGGGGATGCTATTTACGGTATGCCTCATCGTTTCAAATATTGTAGAGCAAAAACTGATTCAAATCGGTCCTATTGAAGCCACTGCCGGCTTGCTCTTATTTCCTGTAACTTATATAGTAAATGATCTGATAGCCGAAGTTTGGGGCTATAGAAAAGTGCGTTTAATCATTTGGAACGGTTTCCTGATGAATTTTCTTGCAGTACTTATCTTCAGGCTTAGCATTTGGGTTCCGGGTTCCGAAAATTTCACCAATCAAGCTGCATTTGAACTGATATTGGGAAATACCCAACGAATAGTTATGGCTAGTTTTATTGCATTTTTATTCGGGGCTTTTCTGAATGCTTATGTAATGAGTAAAATGAAAATAATGCAACATGGACGTGGTTTTTCCATTCGGGCTATTGTGTCCACTTTGGTAGGCGAAGGTGCTGATTCTATCGTGTTTTTTATAATTGCATTTAGCGGAGTAATACCTTTCAATGATCTCTGGATGTTGATATTGACACAAACAGCCATGAAAACAGGTTATGAAATTATTGCTTTGCCCATAACCAATGTGTTAGTTAAATGGGTCAAGAAAAAAGAACAAGTAGATGTTTATGACAATGGCATTTCGTACAATCCATTGAATATAAAAGAGATATAATAAACCATTAACTTTTCCAAAGTTTAAAACTTTGGAAAAGTTAGTTGTAAATAGTTTTTTATTTTTTTCTCCAGTAACTTACTTCCGTCCATTTTTTCTCCAATAATCTTGTTGATTTATAAGAGAATAATGCTAAATTGTATGGCGTGTTTTCAAGTGTAAAATGATTGCCCAGCAATTCTTTTATTCCTTCAAACGAAGTTAGCGGTTCGCCATCTTGCTTAAATCCACCCGGCCAATGTTCACGTTTTATGTTATTTAATTCCCAGTCGTAAGTGGAAGCTAAAATAAGTAAACCATTGTCATTCAGCCTTTCGTGTATGTTTTTCAGAAACAAAATGGGGCAATTAAGCTCTTCCAATAAATTTGGTGCAATAATAATATCATAGCCTGTGTAAATACTTTTCAGGTTATTGGCATTGTCCTGCATAAATTGGATTTTTTTACTTTCTTCGCCATATCCTTTTTCAGCAAGTACCACTTCGCGATAAAATACCAAGTCACCTTCATCTTTAACAATGTAGCGCATAAAGCCCTTTTCCTGTAGTTGAATGGGCATGCGAATGTAACGGGCAGTAAAATCGATGGCAGTGATTTTATTGAAACTTGCTGCCAATTCAAAAGCCAATCTGCCGGTATCGCAATTTAAGTCAAGTACGGTTTTATCCGCTTTATTATCAATGCTTTCAAGAATATCGCGAGCGAGCATTTTAGTGAAATTTGTTTCAGCCATTTCACTCCACATATTTTCGCAGGAGTTAGCCACTTCCATATCAGTTTCATATTCATCGGTATGGATTTGCAGTGGGTTTTCCGATTCTACAATTCTAAATCCGGCATGTTGATAAAAATGACGTCTGAAAGCATATCTGGCATCTTGTGTTGCTTCATTTCCTGTAGATATCCACGATCCGCCTTTGATTATATTGTGTTTCCCATCAAAAGTTGGAGTTGAGAAATCATCATACAAAGGATGTACTTTAAATCCGGCATAACCTGTAATTGGTGTTTCAGTCCATTGCCACACATTGCCAATAAGATCATAGAAATCACCCATTTTAAACAAGTCAACAGGGCAAGGAGAAGCATATTTTTCAAGGTTAATATTGCCGGGAGCATTTTTCCATTCAAGTTCATCGGCTACATGACTTATTTCTACCAAATGTTTCCATTCGGCTTCGGTCATCAGCCGATAAGTTTTGCCACTTTTTGCCGTTTTCCAATTACAATAAGCTTTTGCTTCGAGATAATTTACTTCTACAGGCCAATTCCAAGGCATAGCAACTTCTTCGGCAACCAAACGCAGGTAAAAATTATCGTCTTTTTTTCTCCAGAAGAGTGGCATTTCTGCCTTTTTGAACACACACCAATTCCAACCTTCTTCAGTCCAGTATATTTGATTTGAATATCCTTTGTCTTCAATAAATTTCAGGTATTCTCCGTTGGAAATAAGCATTTTTGATGCTCTAAAATCAGCCACAAATTCTTTGTGTGAACCATATTCATTATCCCAACCATACAAGTTGTTATCCATTGATTTTCCCATTTGCACTTCGGCACCGGTTACTTCTACCATTTCATTCAATGGTGCAATGTCATTCAAAGTACAAATTTCACCAAAATTACCAGCTTGCACGTTTTCGAGAGCTAATTGTCGAATCAAAACCGAAGAGGTTTCAAGATGTATTCTTTCATGCTCTATTCCCATCAAAATTATCCAAAAAGGATGATCCCAAGTAATAGGTAAAGTTAATTTTGTGTTTTTTATAACATCTATTATTAGCTCTTTAGCTGTATTGCGATATGCTCTAACTTCTTCAACTTTAGGCCAATTGTAATGTTTTTCATTTAAATCATCCCAACTCATTTCATCCACGCCAATGGCAAAAATTGATTCGAAATCGGGGTTAATTCTGGTTTCTATCACTTTTGCCAACATCAATTTATTGATAAAAAAAACAGCTGTGTGTCCAAAATAAAATAGCAGAATATGCCTCAGAGGATCGCCTCTGTGGTAAAAAATTTCATCAGATTTTAGTTGGGTGTAAAGCTTTTCGTCAACAGTCCAGGTTTTTTCGAAATAATTCAATATCTCTGCACGTTTTGATTCAATATCTCCGGATTTTAAATCAATAGTTTTGGCAACTAAATTTTGCATAGCTTAATTAAGTTTCTTATGTAAATAGATTTTTGTCATTGTAAACACTTCATTACCATTAGTTTTTTGCTGTTCAATGCTTGTAAATGGTTCAAATCCCATTTTTTTATAAAGCGTAAGCGCTTCAATGTTTTGATCCCAAACACGAATATAAACATCATTTGTTTGAAAGGATTGCATTAATTCTAAGCAGGTTTTAATCATTTCTTTGCCTATTCCTTTTCCTCTGAAACCTTCTTTTACCATTAATTCACCAATATAATCACTATTTCCATAATCGATAGCCGGAAAAAGCTCTTTGGGAAAATGCTGATCGTAATTCAGGTTATATGCAAGTAATACTCCAATAACCTTATTTTCTTCTAATGCAAGCAAAGTGTAACCATTGCTTATAAACAAACCAATGTGTTTTGTCAGGTGAGTTAAGTCAATGTCTTGCTGCGATATACCTTTCGAAAAAGTCTCAATATAAAGTGTAATTATATCAGAAAAATAGGTATTATCTTTGGTTTGAATAATCTTCATGTTGATATACGTTATTAGTGGTTATATCTATGCAAGTGCAAATCTACTGATTTTTTGGTTATTTACATCTTTTTTTTAAACAAAAATCCCAAACATTTTAAACTCAAATGTTTGGGATTAAAAATTTTATGTTGATATATTTACTCGCAATTACAATTGCTTTTAAAAGTCCTGAAGTTCTTGTTAAATATCATATATTTCATGTTAATTGAAACAGTAGAAGTCATATCATGAGGATACGAATTAGGCTTTGGATACCCATCAATTAAATCAGAAATAAAATAATGTAAATCTCCTTCAAGTCCCAAGCTTATACGGTCAGTTACTTTTACTTTATAGCCTAAACCCATGGTTACAAATGGTATAGGGCTGAATGGCTTAGTATTATTAAACGGTTCGGCAATATTACCATTTAAATTTTCCCCCGAAATTATTGTCATGCCCACACCAGCAAACATGTAAATCGAGTTATCAATCGTTTTTCCAAAAGTAAATAAATTATATTCACCTCTCACCGAAAAAGCAAATAAATTAGTATAAAAAAGCAAATTGTTATTTTCGAAAGCTGTATAATACCCATAATCAAAAGCAGCTTTCAGAGCCAAACTTTTTGTAAATACTTGATGAATTCCAATAGAATACATTTTGTTATTTATTTGATTAAAATTCTGATTGATAGGTATATTTATATCGCCTGCCAAAACACTAATAGGTCCATAAGAAATATCCAAGGAAGTAGCTCCAACATTGATTCTTCTATTTTGTGCAGCTATACTCCCAGCAAAAAAAAGCAATAAAACTATCGATAAAAATTGGTTTTTCATTTTTTTATTGAGTTATGGTTGTTTAAAAGCTAAATAATTTAAACGAAATTTGAATTGAAATAGTATTTTAATATCTAAAACTACTACCTCCAACAAACTCTCTTAAAAGTGAGGTTGGCGGAATTTCCCTTTCCGGTATGGAAACAAAATAATTCAAGAATTTAATCATTCTATGTGTTTCGGTATATTCATCACAGAATTTCGGAACTTCTGCTAAAATTGGCTCGGCATGTTTTTTCAATACAGCCAATTCAAACAAAAGGGCTGAGTTGAACATCACGTCGGCATTTTCCTGATAGGGAAAAATCCATTTTTCTTCACCTCGTCTCACACTTGGCCAGCGGGCAATAGTTTCGCGGGCTGAATAGTTTCTGAATCTGTAATCCCTGATTATTCTCCTAAGCAAACGAGTGTCGGTGGTAGGTATCCAGTTATGATTATCAATAGAAATAGTTGTCAGTGCTGAAACATAAATTTTAAAAGTGAGATTTTGTGGAATATCAGAAATAAGTGCCGGGTTCAAAGCATGAATTCCCTCCATAATTAACACGCTATCATTACACAATTTTAATTTTTCACCCTTAAAGTATCGTTTACCATCTTCAAAGTTGAAAAATGGAATTTCAATTTCCTCGCCATTTAACAATTGCTTTAAATGGGCATTGAATAAATCGAGGTCCAATGCCATTAAATGTTCAAAATCCCATTCACCATTTTCGTCTCGCGGTGTTTCTTCGCGATTTACAAAATAATTATCGAGCGACAAAGTAACCGGTTTTAAACCACTTACCATCAATTGAATAGAAAGCCTTTTGCTAAATGTAGTTTTGCCCGAAGATGAAGGGCCCGAAATAAGCACAAGACGTACTTTTTCAGCTCTTTGTGAAATCATATCGGCAATTGATGCCACTTTTTTCTCATGTAAAGCTTCCGATACTTTGATAAGGTTAAACGATTGATTGTTTTTGCAAGCAATGTTAAACTCACCTACATTGTTAAGGTTCATAATTTTATTCCAACCAACATATTCTTTAAAAATATCGTACATTTTGGGTTGCATTATCAATTCTTCCAAAACAAATGGATTTTCTCTGCTTGGAATACAAAGCAACATCCCATCGTAATAGGGTACTATATCGAATAAACCCAAATAACCGGTTGAAGGTAAAAGTACACCATTGTAATAATCAATATAATCATCTATCCTAAAAAACGGACAATAAGGCGTACCTAAAGTTTCGAATAACGAAAGTTTGTCTTTTTGATTTGATTGATTCCAAAAAATATCCTTAACTACACTAGTTTGCTTTTCCTCGTGTATTATTTTTTTGTCCTGAGCTATTATTTCATTTACTTTTTCTTTGATATTCTGAATAAGTTCGGGGGTAATTACCTGGTTTATAGAGTCAAGTTTGCAATAGTAACCTTTTGATATTGGGTGTTCTATGCGAAAATCTGCATTTGGGTATAACTCTGAAATGGCTTTGCCCAGCACCATGCTTAAGCTTCGCACATACACACGCATGCCCGAAGGTGTACTTAAATCAATAAACTCAACATCTTTGGGTTTATAAATCAGAAAGTTTAAATCCTCCACTTTGTAGTTAACTCTGGCAGCAACAAGCTGATACTTCAACTCAATTTTCAGATCAGAGTAAATGTCTATTAATGAAGTACCTAAAGGGTAATTGTGAAAAGATTTTGTATTTTTACAGAATATAGTAACTTGGTTATCCATAAATGTAGAGATCTATTTTAAGAGTTTTTATCGGTTGTAAAATTACAATTTTTTTTTATATGATATATTTTAATATGACTTTATTTTGGATTACTTTTGTATTTACAATAAATTTAATGTTTAATATAAAGGATGGATTATCTTTTAATTTTTATTGGTTTTGTTATACTGATTCTTGGAGCTCATTATTTAGTTGATGGGTCATCCGGTTTAGCAAAGCGTTTTAATGTGTCAAATCTGGTTATAGGGCTTACAGTGGTAGCTTTTGGAACATCAACACCTGAGCTGGTTGTTAATTTAGTTGCAGTTAACAATCCTAATACTACCGATATTGCACTTACAAATATTATTGGTAGTAATTCAATCAATGTTTTTATCATCTTGGGTTTTGCTGCCTTAGTTTATCCAATAAAATCACAATTAAGTTCTCGTCGATTCGATATTCCTATGAGTTTGTTAGCACCTCTCATTTTAATTTTGCTTGCGTGGAAAATGGACAACACGGTTTCGAGAGCTGATGGATTAATTTTAATGATATTTTTTATTTGGTTTATGTATATTATGATACGCAAGTCAATTAATCATCCTGAAAAATTGATTGATTCTGACTTTAAACCAATTAAAATCTGGTTGGCGTTGATTATGGTTTTTGGAGGTTTAGGGGCTTTGGTTGGAGGTGCCGATCTTATTGTACCAAGTGCAGTACGCATAGCAGAATCTTGGGGCGTAAGTCAAGCAGTCATTGGTCTGACTATTATTGCTTTAGGCACATCATTGCCCGAATTGGCAACTTCTGCGGTAGCTGCATTTAAAAAGAATTCTGATATTGCTTTAGGCAATGTAATTGGGTCAAATATATTTAATATATTTTTTATACTCGGTATCAGTTCTTTTATCAGACCATTGCCTGCATACAAAGGCATGATTATTGATTTGTTAATGGTTGCTTTGGGCAGTATATTGGTGTTGATTTTTGTATATTCCAACAAAAGCCACCAAATAAAACGTTGGCAAGGAGGTCTTTTGATGCTCATATATTTTGCTTATTTATTTTGGATTATTTCAAAATAAATATATCATTTATTTCAATATTAATTTTAATTTAACAATACTACTATGACATTATTTGATGTATATCCACTTTTCGACATTGAAATAACCAAAGGAATAGGTTGTCGTACTTATGATAAACAAGGGAACGAATATTTAGATATGTATGGCGGACATGCAGTTATTTCTATTGGTCACTCTCATCCATATTATGTTCAGAAGCTGACACACCAAACAGAAAATTTAGTTTTTTATTCAAATTCGGTTATAAACAAACTGCAAGTTGAATTGGCTGAAAAGTTAGGCAAAGCTTCGGGTTACGAAGATTATTCACTTTTTCTGGTAAGTACGGGCGCCGAAGCTAACGAAAATGCCTTAAAACTAGCTTCTTTCCATAATGGTAGAACCAAAGTAATTGCCTTTAAACAAAGTTTTCACGGACGCACATCGGCTGCAGTTCGTGTAACCAATAATCCTAAAATTGTAGCTCCAATTAACGAGGGATTCGATGTTGAATTTTACGGGTTGAACGACATTGAATCAATACGTAAATCGCTGCAAAACAAAGATATATGTGCTGTAATTATTGAAGGAATACAAGGAGTTGGAGGCATACAAGTTCCTAATGCAGAGTTTTTGCAACAATTAAATGTAGATTGTAAAGAAAATGGTACAATTTTAATTCTCGATGAGGTTCAATCGGGTTATGGTCGGAGCGGAAAGTTTTTTGCCCATCAATATGCTGATATACGTCCTGATTTGATAACCATTGCCAAGGGAATGGGTAATGGTTTCCCTATTGGGGGATTGCTAATTAGTCCGGATTTTAAAGCTTCTCACGGCTTGCTTGGAACTACTTTTGGCGGAAGTCATTTAGCATGTACTGCAGCTATTGCCGTTTTAGATGTAATGAAAGCTGAAAATCTGGTTGAAAATGCACGCAAAATTGGAGAATATTTAATTCAGGAACTTCGTTCTATTCCTCAAATAAAAGAGGTTAGAGGATTAGGATTGATGATAGGACTGGAGTTTGAAGAACCAATAAAAGAAATTAGAAATAAACTTTTGTTTGATAAAAAGATATTTACAGGAGTTACGGGCACACATACAATAAGGTTGTTACCACCTTTGTGTTTATCAAAATCAGATGCAGTTTCATTTCTGAAAAATTTAAAGGAGGTACTTGACTCAAACACAGTAGTTTGAAAATAAAACATTTAAAATGAAGATTTTCAATCTATTAGCATTATGTTTATTAATATCAATAACTTTATTAGGTCAGGAAACAATCCGGCTTAATAAAGTAACTCTTCATTCCGGCGAAGTATTTGTGGGAGAGATACTTTTGAATAATCAGGAAATTATATTGATAAAAACCCTTTCGGGTAGTCGTTTCCAGTTTCCGGTTTCTGAGATTAAAAGTATTGAACAAAACGATGTTAAGACTAGTGAAATAAAAAAAGAAAATGACATCGAAATTATTGGTGCTTCCAATCTGTGTGGAATTTTCGAAATAAATGGCGGTATTAGTAATGCCGAAAATAAATATCGGAATGCAATATCGAATCAATTATCCTTATCGTTTGGAACCAGAAAAGTTGCAAATAAAGAGATATTTGTAGGAGGAGGAGTTGGATATTTTAATGTTTTTTTAAAAAATGGAGTCGAAGCAATAGGCTTTATTCCCGTATTTTTAAGACTAAAAACCAATCTCACAGATAAAAAAACTTCACCATATTTGGGTTTGGATGCCGGTTATGCTTTTGCATTAAGTTCAAAACAGGAAGGTGGACAATATTCAAAATTCAGTTTTGGCATAAACAGAAAAATAAATTTTAAAACTTCTTTGTTTTTTGGTTTATACGCTAATGTGCTGTCTTTTAATGCCAATCTTGTCGAAACGAATAATTTTGGCTTGTTTAATTATTATGGAAAAACATCCATGATAAATTTCGGACTAAATTTCGGATTGCAGTTTTAATTATTTCTTCAAAAACTCACAAACTTCAGTAATACATTTTTCCACAGATTTATATTTAAAATTTGGGATTCCCAGACTTTTTGAATTAGAATAAAACTCTCTGTTTGTAGCCGAACGAGCCATGCTTCGATCAATTAGCGGTGTGAAGTTGAAAATCTTTGCTGCTATTTCGGAAAAGAACCCTACCGTGTAAAGGAGTTTTTTTCCAATTAAAATTCCTGGTCGTTTTTTTCCAAATCCATCTGCCATCCACGATAAAATTTCTTTATTCGAACAGTTTTGAGCCACAATAATAAATCGTTCGTTGCTAATTTCTGATTTAGTCATCATAATCATGCTTTTTACTACATCCTGTACATCCACATAGCCACTACCGCCATTTGTATAAAACATCAAACCTTTTTTAACTTGCGAAAAAAGCTGTGAACTGCCACTTTCGGTTCCCGAAACTCCTAAAATTACTCCAGGATTTACAATTACAGCGTCTAAACCTTCATTCACTCCTCTCCAAACTTCCTGTTCCGATAAATATTTACTTTGCGCATAAGCCGAACGATGTTCATTGTCTTTCCATTTTGTGTTTTCATCAACAGGTTGATTATCTGCAGTATGTCCGCAAGCAGCAATGGAGCTCACAAAGCAAAACTTGCTTATTTTCTTATTTAACGACACATTGACAATATTTCTAGTGCCAATAACATTGGTTTCAGTTAAACCGGATCCGGAATTGCTTAACGAAACTACAGCAGCACAATGATATACAACATGTATGTCATCGAATACAGTCACTAATGAATCTTTATCCAGCACATCAGCAATTCTCCATTCAATTTTTTGGAGATAAGCTTCAGGATTTTCGGTATAAAACGAAAATATTGTTTTCAATGCCTTTGTATTGCTTGAATTGCGTTTAATAGCAATTACTTTTTCGTTTTCCTGTAATAAGTGCCATATTAAATGTCCACCAACCAATCCGGTTGCGCCTGTAACTAAAATCATTTTTGCTGTTTTTAAAATAAATGCTCAAAAATACGGAAAGAAATCAGTATTTTTGCAATTCAAAATGATAAAATAAATTTTTAGCAACAAAATTTCCATGCAATATATTTGTGTTTACTGCGCCTCAAGTACAAAAATTAATTCTGTTTACTTTGATGCAGCCCGTAAGTTAGGTGAAATTATAGCCAACAAAGGAATGCAATTGGTATATGGTGGTGGTTCAATGGGCTTAATGGGTACAATTGCTGACAGTGTACTAGCTGCAGGAGGAAAAGTTACCGGGGTTATTCCACATTTTATGTGCGAGCAGGAATGGGGACATCATGGATTAACTGAGTTGATTAAAACAGATACTATGCACGAACGCAAAGAAAAAATGGCATTTATGTCAGATGCGGCTGTGGCTTTGCCCGGAGGTTGTGGTACAATGGAAGAATTGCTCGAAGTAATTACATGGAAACAGTTAGGCATTTTCACTAAGCCTATCATTATAGTGAACACACTGGGTTACTACGATTCACTTATCGAAATGTTACATCGTGCTGTGGAAGAGAATTTTATGAGAGATATACATCGGAATATATGGACTGTTGTAGCAAGACCGGAAGACGTAATACAGGCCATATACGATTCACCTAAATGGGATAAAAGTGTAAGAAAATTTGCAGCAATTTAAACATTCTAATTATGCCATATTTAGACTCTATTCAATCAGTAAAAGATTCTGCAATTTCTATTGCCGATACAATCAATATAAATGATTCAATCTTATTGAAAGACTCTTTGGCTAAAATTGACGCTCCCGTTGTTTCAGTTTTAAAAGTTTATAATGGTATTCCACATCCTTCACTTCCAAATACCGAAATTTGGGTTTTTGCAGCTTTAATTCTGATGTTTTTGTTACTTGTTTTTACTTTCAATCGTTCATCAGGTTGGATGTCTGACACTCTTAGGTACTTCTTTAAAAAGAAAGACAGATCGAGTTATTTTAGCAAAGCCACTATTAGTGATTTTTATTCCAAATCGGCCATATTATTGTTTTCAATAGGCGTATTTAGCTTATATACTTATTTACAAATGTTTAACCCCGAATCCGGTTTCCATTTTAATAGTTATATCTATTTTTTCATGGTCTTTTTGGCTTTTTACTTGATAAAATATCTTATAATAATAATTTTGGGTTATGTTTTTATTGAACCTGCTAATTTAAAAACAGCCACTGAATACTATTACAATATTTTGTCTTTTTTAGCAATTTCTTTGTTTCCACTCTTGTTTTGCCAAATTTATATTCATGAAGATTACATTTATATTATTCAAACTATAGGTTTAATTTTTAGTGCAATAGCTCTTATAGTACTAATTATTAAACTTTTTCAAATATTTTTCAATAAAATAGTAGTTTCTTTTTATATATTGTTGTATCTTTGCACCCTCGAAATTTTACCCTTATTTTTATTATATGCGGTAGTTCGAATGTTAGTTTAAGTTGTTTAATTTATTACATTATTGCTTTGAAAATCAAGAGAATACTTGTTTCACAACCTCAACCAACAGGTGACAAATCACCCTATTTCGATATTAGCGAAAAGTACAATGTAAAAATTGATTTTCGTCCTTTTATCAAAGTTGAGCCTATTTTAGCTAAAGAGTTTAGAACTCAACGCATTTCTATTCTAGATTATACGGCAGTAATTTTCAATGCTCGTCATGGGATTGATCATTTCTTTCGTTTATGTGAAGAATTACGTGTAACAATTCCTGAAACAATGAAATATTTTTGTGTTTCGGAATCAGTTGCAGTTTATTTGCAACATTATATTCATTACCGCAAACGCAAAGTGTTTTTTGGTCCAAACGGTAAAATGTCGGAGTTGGTAACAATAATGAATAAACATGTCGAAGAAAAATACCTAATGATTACTTCTGATGTGCAGAATGAAGAAACTATGTCGGTTTTAGAGAAATCTAAAATAACTTTTCAAAAGGCCATCATGTATAAAACAGTAAGTAATGATTTTCAGCCCGGAGAAGAGTTTGATTATGATATGTTATTGTTTTTCAGCCCTATGGGTATTAATTCACTGATTAAAAATTTCCCGAATTTTGTACAAGGCGATATTCAAATTGGATGTTTTGGTGCAACAACTGTAAATGCTGTACGCGAAGCAGGTCTGCGCTTAGACATTGAAGCCCCTATACCGGGAGTGCCTTCTATGGCTTTGGCTTTGGAAAACTTCATGAAAGAATACGTTAAGAAAAATAAGAAATAAAATACGCCTATAAAAATTATACAACATCCCAAAAGTAACGAATTTTTCGTTACTTTTGGGATGTTTTTTTAGATAGATTCATTTTACACAATCAGTAAACTCATGCAACAATCAAATTGCTTTCCAAAAAAGGAACATTTATGTGGCGAAATCCGCATTAATAAGTTGTATGCCGAAGGAAAAGCATTTATAGCATATCCTTACCGGGTGGTTTACTGCATTGAAAAAACACAAACTGATGTTCCAGTGATGGTTTTAGTAAGTGTCCCCAAAAAAAGGTTTAAACGTGCTGTAAAGCGCAACAAAATTAAACGGTTAATGAGAGAGGCATATAGGTTAAATAAGCATTTTTTGACTGATATTTGTACTCAAAATGCCTGTCAGATTCAAATTGCGCTGAATTATGTATCAGATATAGAAATGGATTTTAAAGCAATGGAAATAAAAATGATTGATGCTTTATATAAAATATCGCAAAAAATTGAATTATAGCATTATATGAAAAATTTAATCCGTCATTTTTTTTTATTACCAGTTTATCTATATCGCTATAGTATATCACCTTTATTGCCTTCGAGTTGTAGATATTCCCCTACATGCTCAAAGTATACAGTTGATGCAGTGCTTAAACACGGAATTTTTAAAGGTGGATTACTCTCTATAAAACGTATTTTTAGCTGTCATCCGTGGGGTGGAAGTGGTTATGATCCTGTACCATAAAATCTAAGTTTCCAAAATTATTGCAGCTTTTAATAATATTTGTATCTTTGCTGTTCGCTTTGAAATTTAAAAACTTCCAAATTAATTTTGAAGAACATCTGGAGAAGAATACTTTTGGCTCCTTTTTCGCTTATTTACGGTTCAATAACCACAATTCGGAATTGGTTGTTCGATAAAGAGATTTTATCGTCCAAAACTTTCGATTTGCCAATAATTTCGATAGGTAATTTAGCCATTGGAGGTACAGGTAAAACACCTCATGTAGAGTTTCTTTTAAGTTTTCTTAAAAACGACTTGAAAATGGCGGTGTTAAGCAGAGGTTATAAACGCAAAACAAAAGGTTTTTTGCTCGCTGATTCTGAGTCAACCTACAACGAAATTGGTGACGAACCCTATCAAATTGCTACTAAAAACCTTGATGTGATAGTGGCTGTTGATGAAAAAAGAGTACATGGGGTAAATCAACTAATAGCTCAATTCCCGGAATTACAAACAATTATTTTGGACGACGCATTTCAGCATCGTCAAATAAAGCCCGGCTTATCAATATTACTTACTGATATAAATAATATGTACACTTCCGATTCACATTTGCCAGGGGGTAATTTGCGTGAAAGACGAAAAGGAGCTATAAGAGCCGACATGATTGTAATCACAAAATGTCCTTTAGATTTAAAACCCATTGAAATTAGATTAATTGAAAAAGATTTTACATTAAAACCATATCAAAGTCTGTTTTTTTCTTCGTTTGAATACTCTGAAATTCAGCCTGTTTTTCCGGAATTAATTATCGAAAAATGGGATTTCAGTAAGATTTCAAACCTCAATACAAGTGTTTTATTAATTACGGGCATAGTTTCACCACTAGCTATTTTAGAACATATACAAAATTATACGAATAAAGTTGAAAAGATTTTTTACCCCGATCATTATAGTTTTCAAAAGTCAGATTTTATTAAAATAGAGAAACTTTTTTTGAATATACAAACTCAATTTAAACTTATAATTGTTACCGAAAAAGATGCTGCTCGCTTAATTTCTAATCCAAATTTACCTGCAACTTTGAAACCTTATTTGTATGTCATTCCAATTAAAGTAAAAATATTAAACAATCAAGAAGAAGTTTTTAAACAAAAAATAATTAACCATGTTACAGAAGATTCAAGAAACAGCTGATTTTTTAAACTCGAAAATCAAAACTAAACCAAAAACAGGTATAATTCTAGGTACCGGATTAGGAAATTTAGTAACTCAAATAACCGATAAAACTGAAATTCCGTACGAAATAATTCCAAATTTTCCGGTATCAACTGTCGAGGGACATAGTGGAAAACTCATAATTGGCAAATTGGGCGATATTGAAGTGCTTGCCATGCAAGGTCGTTTTCATTATTACGAAGGCTATGATATGAAAGCTGTTACCTTCCCAGTAAGGGTAATGAAAGCTTTGGGAATTGAAAATTTACTCGTTTCCAATGCATCGGGAGGCGTACATCCCGATTTTGAAATTGGTGATTTAATGATTATTACCGACCATATCAATCTTTTTCCTGAACACCCCTTACGTGGTAAAAACTTTTCGGAACTCGGTCCACGCTTCCCCGATATGAGTGAAGCTTATGCAAAAGAATTTATTGCAAAAGCAAAAGCCATTGCTGCTAAAAATAACATCAAAGTTGTTGAAGGAGTTTATGTCGGTACTACCGGTCCAACATTCGAAACGCCTGCTGAATATCGTTATTTCCGTGCCATTGGTGCTGATGCCGTGGGCATGAGCACTGTTCCCGAAGTGATAGTTGCCAATCATGCAGGAATGCGCTGTTTTGGTATGTCTATTATTACCGACTTAGGTGTTCCGGGTAAAATAGTGGAAGTAACACACGAAGAAGTTCAGGAAATAGGGAACAAAGTACAACCTTTAATGACCTTGATAATGAAAGAGTTGATAAAGGAAATTTAAAGAAAGAACATTTTAAGAAAAAAGCAGCGATTGAACTTTACCCCAAAAGTTAGACAAAAAACTTTTGGGGTATTTTTATGGAAAAATTTAAGAAATCATAAATTACGTATAGAATAAAGTTATTTCGTTGATTTTTTAAAATTCCAAGTTGTAATTTTGCTATAAAGTTTTAACTCACAAATTAACTATAAAATTCTAGTTAAAAAATTGCATAGATTAGAAAAATGATTTATATTTGCATTTTAATAAATCAAAATAAACATCTATGCCTGAATTATTTAGAATGTTTGGGATGAGGTTTTTCTTTTATTCATTAGAGCACACTCCCATTCATATACATGTAAGAAATGCAGATGGTTTTGCTAAATTTAATATTCATCCGCATGTATTATTAATTGAAGCAAAAGGAATGAAACCAAAAGATTTAGTACTAGCTGAAGCTTTAATAATTGAAAGAAAAGACGAAATTATAAAAAGGTGGAACGAAATACATATTAAGTAACTAAAAAATATTCTCAAGATGAAAATTATAAAAGTTTGGTTCGATAACGAAAATATGTTTGTACAATTAGATAGCGGACATATCATCGGCAATCCAATTTCGTGGTTTAAACGATTAGAAAATGCAACAGCCGAACAAAGAAATAAAATAGAAATCGGCCCTTTTGGTGAAAGTATTCATTGGGAAGAGATTGACGAAGACTTGAGTTTAGAAAGTTTATTCGACTTTAAACATGAATTGAACTATGCAAAAATATAATTAT